>CAZAXN010000036.1:0-19252 GCA_964489195.1 uncultured Candidatus Bathyarchaeia archaeon | reverse complement strand
AGCTAAGTCCCTGTTTGTTATCGGTTATTTGATTTTCTCGCTAAAAAGCGGCGTCTTTGGAATCACATTTCAAAAAGTGAGCATAACCATTGATCTTCGTTTGTTTCTGACGATTGCTATGCTTCTTAGCTTATTAGGACTTTCAAAATCGGTATTACAAGCAGTAGATTACATGAGTGAAAGGGCAGAAGTGGAGAGAATTTAAGCTTTCATATTTTTTTACTCATTAAGTAAGCGTCTTCACCGTCAGCATAATATCCTTTGATTGTGCGTGTAATTTCAAACCCTAACTTCTTGTAAAGACTTATTGCAGGCGCATTAGTTACTCTAACTTCTAGAAAGCATTGTTTTGCGCCATAGATTTTCATGCCTTTGATTGCTTCGTTAATTAACGCCTCACCGATGCCTTTGCGTCTACTTTGTGGAAGAACCGCCACAGAAACAATGTGCCCTTTCTTTAGTAGACCACTAAAACCAAAATTGGATAAGCCTACTTCAGTGCGGCACATTATATAGCCGATGACTTCTCCATTTTCCTCTGCCACGATGAATGTTTCAGGAAATCTCTGATGCAAGTCCAAGAAAAAGTAGTTTGTGTAATTCTCTGGAAGACAAGTGTAATTAATGTGTATTACGCTTTGTAAATCGTTCATATTGAATTTCCGCAGTTTGAAGGTTTTCTGCAAGTTTCTTTCTCCGGCTTTAGTTCTTAAGCATAAATTTCAAGGATTGTTAATAATTTTTCTATTTACTCCCTTTGAACTTTAACTTCTGGATGTGTAAAGTTTCCATAGGGCATAACCCACACCTTGCCATTTTTTCCTGCAAATTTAAACGTTTCATTCAAAGCATCATTCACAGCTCTTGCAGTTTTCAATTTGAAAATATTTATTGCATAATAATCTGGCATGGAAGAAACCAAAAAAATCGTGCGATTTTGCAATGCTTTTAAAAGATAATAGGCTTTGTGCCCACCTAGAACAAAATTATGCTTAATCTCACGTTCAACAGCCTTAATATCGCCAAACTTAACCATCCAATCATAAAAAACTTGATTTCCATGACCTTCAGGACATTCAGCCACCAAAACTATTACGCCGCCACGTTTGACAACTTCAAGCGCACTGTCAATACCCTTGTAAGCTTGAAAGAGATTAACATCTGCTGGATAGCCGCCGGGACTAACGACGACTATGTCTGCTTTGCGGTCTACGGATACACGGTACATTTCATCAACAACTTTAACTCCCTCATAGAAGGCTTGTTCCAAATCGCCAGCAAAAGCTTTGACGATTTCTCCTTTGCTATTAGTTACGACATTCAAAATGAAGTCTACTCTAGCCAGTCTTGCAGCTTCAACCATGTCTTCATGAACTGGATTTCCCTCTAATACTCCAGTTTTCGAATTAGGATGCAAGATCATAGCATGATTATTCTTAATTGTTTCTTCACCTGAAACTGCAGGCAGAACGCTTTTTCTTCCACCACCGTAACCTGCATAATAATGAAAACCAATATCGCCTGTCAAAATTTTTACGTCTGCTTCAGCAAAAGCTTTGTTTAAATAGATTTTGTTTCCATATTTCTGGGTTGTGCCCACATAAACAAGGTCTTGAGCCTTACAATCATGGCTTATGGTTTTAACACGGTTAAGAACTTCTTCGCCTAAAAGTCTAACAGCTTCCTCCTGTGTAACAGCCTTATGTGTTCCGCAACCAAAAATCACTATTACCTGTTCATCTTTAACTCCCGCAGAATTTAATTCATTCAGTATTGGCGGAACCATTAAGCGGCTTGGCGCTGGTCTTGTGGCATCATCAACAACTATTGCCACCTTATTTCCAGGCTTGACAATTTCACTTAGCCTTTTAGAGCCAAGCGGCTCTTTTAATGCTCTTTCAATTTCACTTGCGGCGTCAGAAACGCCAAGTTTTTCTTTTGGTTCAATTAAACCCAGAAAATTCTCTGTTGGAATTCTTGCACAAACTTCTGTTTTTCCATAGGGAAGCCAAACATCAACCATAAACCATCACGTTGAATATGGAAAACACTCAAACAGCAGTTATTAAGCCTTTACTAAAGAAGCATGCCAATAACCAAATACGATGCAGAAACAACTTTATATCCTCCAATTTGATGGTTCATGAGACAAAGTGGAAATTTATGGGTCTGCTAGACCTTCTCAGACGAGAATTCAGCTTCATTACTGGCAACTACCGAATTCTCGTCATAAGCTGGGTAATCATGGACTTGGCAATGGAAATGCCTGTTCCAAATTTCCAATTGTATGTCCAAGATATTTTGGGTGGAAACAATTTTCCAATGGCGTTAGGAATAATAGGCTTTGCAAGTTGGGTTGCAATGGCAATTGTGGCTTTTCCAGGTGGTTTCCTTGCAGATAAATATGGCAGACGTTGGCTTATTACAACGATGACCTTCATTATGGCGCTGTCAAATTTGTTCTATGCTTTTGCTCCAACATGGCACTTCATCCTAATCGGAGCAATTGTCCACAGTCTCTGCCTTATCTATCAACCTGCCTTATTCGCAATGGTTCAAGATTCACTTCCTCCAGAACGCCGAGGAATGGGGTCCTCATTAATACAGCTTATTCACGGCACATTCAACACTCCAGGTCCTGCAATAGCAGGCATTCTAATGTGGCAATTTGGCTTGGAATGGAGTATGAGAATTATCTATGTTGTAATGACAATTCTTTATCTTATCGCAGCGATATGGCGGCTAAAATTGAAGGAGACTATGATCAATAGTGAGCCTATTCGTTTCAGATATTTCATCTCCTCATATCCAAAAGCTATAAAAGAAAGCTTTAACGTGTGGAAAGCTGTTCCACGCTCAGTTTTTTGGCTTTTTATCGTTCAAATTCAAGTGATGTTTGGAATGTCACTTACCAACGTGATGAACGCAATATATGCGACACGGGAACTTGGAATACCTGAAGAACAGTGGTGGCTCACTTTTGTCCCACTTTTGTTAACGATGATTGTAATGTCTATTCCAATCGGAAAAATGGTTGACAAGATGGGCAGAAAAATTCCGCTAATTTTGGGCGTGTTCTCTTTATGCATGGCTACACTGATTTTTGTAATGGGAAACCTAATAACAGTAATGATATCAATGATTCTGTTTGCAACTGGTCAATTATTAGTTATGACCTCAGCGATGGCGCTTTCAACAGATCTTGTTGAACCTGAGAACAGAGGGAAAGTTGTTGGATTCAGAAACTTTGTTGGGTACGTCTTTAACGGTATAGCCATGTTACTGGGCAATTATTTATATGTAGGCTTTGCTCCGCAATTACCCTTCTATTTAACACTGGTTTTGCTTATACCTGCATTTATAATAATTCTGTTTTTAATTCAAGAGGAAGAAAAGTAAAGACGGCTTTGCCGCTCCATCTCTTTTCTAAAAATTTTCAATAATAACTTGATTAGCTTAAGATGCAGTAAGGTTTAAGCAAAGAGCACAAGCCCTTTAAAACTGAGAAACATAATAATTAGACGATGTGATTGGTATGCTGATTGAAAAATCTCCTAAAAAGAATGAAATACTATTTGTATGGTTTAACCACTATGCTGGAGTAACCATTAAAACCCCTACGAAAACATTAGTAATAGACCCCGTTGACGTTAAATCTAAAGAGTTCAAAAATGTTGATGCCGTTTTGATAACGCATGAACATTATGACCATCTGGATCAGGCGCTTGTTTCGGAAATTCATAAATTGACACAGTGCATGGTTGTGGCTGATTCAACATCTGCAAGAAGACTGCGAAACGTAATTGCCTCAGAAAAGCTGCGTGAAGCTCAGCTTGGTTCAGAAGTGAAGATTGGTGAAGTCTCTGTGAAAGTTGAAAAATGTAATCATCCAGCAGCCACGCCGGTCTCATTCATAATAACAAGTGAGGATGGAGTAAAAGTCTTTCACACAGCAGATAGTTTACCATTTCCAGAAATGGCTTCAATAGGTGAAAGAGAAAAACTTGATGTTGTTTTCTGCACTGTATCAATTGCACCTAGGACATCGCCAGAAACTGGGGTTGAAATTGTTAAATTAACAAAACCTAAAGTGGCAGTTCCATATCATACAGGCTCAACAGCAGACTTGAAAAAGTTTGGCGAACTGCTTAAAAAAGAAATGCCAAACGTTACTTGTCTAATACCAGAAGTTGGGAAAATTTATCAGGTTTCAAAACGGACGTGAAAAGTTGCCAAATAAACAAGGCGATGAAACCATTAAAGTTGAAATCTGCAAAATTCTTAACAAGATAGGAGCATTACAGTTTGGAACTTTTAAACTCACAAGTGGTAGAATAAGCCCCTACTACATTGACTTGCGAATAGTGCCAAGTTTTCCAGATGCTTTCCAAAAAATTTGCAACTTCTACATAGAATTTGTAAGAAAAGAGATAGAGGACAAAAATTTTGAAAGAATAGCAGGAATTCCAGTTGCAGGTATACCATTCGCATCCATAATTGCCTACAATATAAAGAAACCATTTCTTTACATCCGCAAAGGTATGCGTTTTCATGGAAGACAGAGAAGAATTGAGGGAATTCTCGCTCCTGGAGATAGAATTTTGCTTGTTGATGATTTAATCACAACAGGCATATCATTAAGAAATGCGGCAAAAGGTATAAGGGCAGAAGGCGGAGTGGTGTCGAATGCAGCTGTGCTTTTAGATAGAGAAGAAGGAGGAAGGGAAAAACTGGAAAAAAATGGGATAAAGCTTTACGCAATGCTTAAAGTCAGCGAGATAGCTGAAAAACTTTGCGAGATTGAGGCAATAGATAAGGAGCAATTGAAAACTATTTTGAGACAAGTGAAAAAGTATAGAAAATGATTGTGGAAAAGCAAAAGGCTTATTCATAGAATATGAGTTCTTGTTCCTCTAAAATGTTGTGAAGCTTATACACTGCATCATAAACATCTTGTTCTTTCTTTGCTCCAGTGCAAACAAGTTTCCCACTGGCAAACAAAAGTATAACAACTTTAGGTTCATCCATCCTATAAATTAAACCAGGAAACTGCTCCGGCTCATACATTGTTTTTCCAAGAACATAAGCGGATTTTTCAAGGTCTATCATGCCGCCTAAGCTTGCAGAAGCAACTATATTCTGTATTTTCAGCTCAGGCTTACTGATGATTATTATCCCACCCTTCTTCAGCTCTTTAATAACTTTAATGACAGCCCTTCGAGCTTCTTTTTCTGATTTTGCGCCAGTACAAACCATTTTCCCAGAATTAAAAATCAAAGTGGCTGTTTTCGGTCTTTTAAGCCTGAATACTAATCCTGGAAATTGTTCAGGACGGTACTCTACACCTGGATAACCTTTCACAACAGCGTTTAAGTCAACTTTTTGGCTTAAGGTTGCAGATGCAACAACATTTTCAATATTCACAATAGCTTTAACTTTAGGCATTAAGATCACACTTAATAGTGAATGTTTAAATACCCTTTATAAAGGCTTAGGTTTTAAATACTTGTTTCTAAACTCTTTTCAATTCCAGTTTTGGGTTTTAACATAATTCCAAGTTTTTTATCAAGATGAAAATATTTAATTGCAATCCAAAGATTGTATAGGATAAGGATTAACAGTGAAACTTGCATCCAAGACAATGTAGGAATCCCTGGACGAAGGCCCTCATGGACGCCATCTGTTACATAACAATTAATTGAGTATGTGAAGAAACCTTGAGAGATGGAGGCATTATGCACATAGTTCCAAGCTTTCTTAAAGCCTAGCTGGTATTGCAAATCAGTGTACATACCCATAATAGTTACATCTTTAGGCGGTTCAGCACCTATTTGATAAAAAGTGAAGCTTCCGAAGAGGCTAAAAAACAAAAATCCTACGAGAAGAATGTCCAAAATTATTGAAAACACAACTCCGATATTCAGTTTTCCAAATAATCTCTTTTCTTCTCCATTCTCTTTTTCAGCTGATTTCTTTTCTTCGTCACTAGTAAAAAGTGAAAACATGATACCGACAACAACTATTATTAAAATTATAAAGAAGTAGAAATTCCCCAATTTATTAACATACAAAGAAAAATTGCCTATATATGGAATTTTGGCTATTACTTTGCCAATAAGGTCTTTTTCATTAAATTGCTCTTCCGCACCTACATTATTATTGTCTCCATGAGTGGTAATCCACCAACCATCTGCCCTATACTCTTTTTTGACTGCTCTGTGGACAACACGAAAATTCGGATCGTTATACTTCGGGTTTTTGAAAACAACAATATCTCCATTCGTATAGTTGGCGTGTATTTGAGATGCATTTACTCCTTGAATTATTATTATATCACCTATGTTTAATGTTGGCAACATACTTTCAGAGACTACTGCTAATGCTGGATATTCAGTGTTCATCACCAGTTGTGCGCCATACCAGAAACCAAAAACTATCACTGCCATTAAGGCAACCATTAGAGCCATTTGGAAATAGTCATTTTTCCAGATTCTTTTGAGTGTTTCTAAAGCCAAATTTGCGCCTTCTTAAGATGAAACGTTCTTGTTGACTTATGTTTCTATGCTTTAAAACTTAACGCTTTAGAAATGGAAAAATAGGGGAAAGACGGATGAGCTTAAGGTTCTTCGGTTTGGTTCTTCAGTAAGCGAAGTTGTCTGCTTTGACCAGACTTCTAAATCTTTTTCTTGCTTAGCACTTCTCTGAATGGTTTCTTACATTTTGGACAGTCGAAGAGTCCAATTTCTAGCTGCATCTTCTTGCCTGATTTGTCTGGACGCCCAGCCATTTTCCATGTCTTTTTAGGCGTGTTAACGGCGGTTCCACATTTTGGACATTTAGCCATTTAATTTTCCTCCAACATTCTCAATAGCCATGGTTTCATAGGATGATAGATAAAAAACTTTCCATTGTTTTCGAATAGAAAAATACTCCGCAAATACAAAGTTTAAACATATATATTGCAAAAAGATGATGCAAGTTTTTTGAAACTTTTTAGTCAAGACCTAAAAAAGCGCTACATGAAAGAATAAAATGGATTATGGAAGAAAAGTTTCGGTATTCCTTATTCATTTTCGTGTCATAAAACATGGTTTAACAATTACTTGAATGGTCTTTTACGATAGAATCTATCAAGGAAATATTGATTTAATGCGCATGAATTAATATAAAAATTGCTTGATGGCATTATGTTTGCATGCTCAATAACATATTTAAACAAAAACAAGCAAATATCATGACGTAAAGTTGCATCAAAAATGATTAAAACAACATAGCAAATTCTTTCATTTAGAATTTAGGGTTTCTCACTGTTCTAGATTTTTAGAATACCAAATGTATGTCTGTGCCTCTTTGAACCCTAATCTTTTAATAAATTGCATTCCAGCAGGATTGTTGCTTTCAACATCCACGATGACTATGCGTACACCTTTATCCTTGAACCGTTTTTCCAATTCTTTATACAATCTTCTTCCAACACCTCTTCGTTGCTTCATTTTTTGGGTACCTGCCCAAACGAAATAGCCGTAAGTCCATGGACTATATGGACGCTTCAATATTGTTCCCAGAGCGAATCCAACAATTCTTTTTGACTTCACATCTTCAGCTACGAGACAAAGTTCAGGCTCATTGCTGAAAAATGACATCAACTCGTCAACGTTCCATGTTCGATAAGTGAATTGCAGGCTTGACGGAGTGAAAATTTTTTCGCCTAAATGCCAAACTTCTGAAAGGTCTTCAAGAGTCATCTGCCGAATTTCAATTCGTGATTTAATTCGCTTAATACGTTTTTTGTGTTTCTTCACTTTTCTTAATGGTGACATTGATTTTCTCGTTTAGATAAGGAAAAATCGAATATAAAACATTTGAAAAGATTTTCCAAAATGCTTTTACCTATGGTTTTCTGCTGTATTCTTAGCATTTGAGGTTTACTCAAACTTGAAAGAATCTCCGAAAAACGCTTTTGACCTCCTTGTTAAGCCAGTGCGAAGGCTCGTTGAGCAGAGAGGATTCTCAAAACCAACAGAGCCTCAGGAAAAAACTATTCCAAAAATTCTTGAAGGAAAAAATGTCCTGTTAATCTCGCCTACAGCAACTGGCAAGACTGAAGCTGCATTTCTACCAATATTAAGTATGCTTCTTCAAGGACAGCAAGGGACGCCAGGTATCAAGGTTTTGTATATTACGCCTTTGCGTGCATTAAACCGTGACATGCTGGAGAGGCTTGAGTGGTGGTGCAACAATCTTGACATAAAATTAGCTGTAAGGCATGGTGACACGGAAACGAAAGAGCGAACTAGACAAGCCAGAAGTCCACCAGACATTTTGATTACTACGCCTGAAACTTTGCAAGCTATTTTGCCAGGGTGGCTTATGCGCCAACACCTTCAGCAAGTTACATGGATAATAATAGATGAAGTGCATGAAATGGCTGACAGCAAAAGGGGAAGCCAACTTGTTTTGGCTTTGGAAAGGCTTAGGGCGATGATTGGTAGAGACTTTCAAATGATAGGGTTATCTGCTACCATTGGCAGTCCAGAGAGAGTAGCTCAGTTTCTTGTTGGAAAGGATAGAAGTGTTGAAATTGTCCGTGTTCCAGTTGCCAGAATGATGCATCTAAAAATAGTTTTTCCAAAACCTGAATCTGAAGATTTTAGGCTTTCCTCACAACTTTATACACATCCAGAAGTTGCATCTAGGCTACGATTAATTCGCGACTACATTAGCAGGCATAAGTCTGTGCTTTTATTCACGAACACACGGGCAATATCAGAAGTTTTAGCGAGCAGATTCAAAGTTTGGGACATGGATTTTCCAGTTTCAATACATCATGGCTCTCTTGCCAAACCATCAAGAATAGCTGCAGAAAGGGGATTGAAAAACGGTGAATTGAAAGGACTTGTTTGCACAAGCAGCCTAGAGTTAGGCATAGATGTTGGCAGAATAGACCTTGTCATACAGTATATGAGCCCAAGGCAAGTGACGAGGCTTATACAGCGTGTAGGCAGAAGCGGTCACAGAATTGGACGAATAGCTGAAGGAATAATTGTTACAATGGATTCTGACGATGCACTTGAAGCTTTAGCTATAGCCAGAAAAGCTCTAGAAGAAGATTTAGAGCCTGTAGAGATCCCACCGAAGCCCTATGATGCTCTAGCCCATCAGATAGCAGGCTTGCTTATTAAAAATAGGAGATTGGAGTTTGATGAGATATATGAAATGTTCAAAAATGCTTATCCTTATGGAGATTTGACGATAGAGGATATAGAAAAAATCCTTAAGTATATGCATCAGCGTTTTCCACGCTTGGCATGGGTTTCCTTTGAAGATAAAATTGCGTTGAAACCGCGCACAACGAAGGCGCTATTTGAATATTACTTTGAAAACTTGTCAATGATACCTGAAGAGAAACAGTTTCTCGTTGTAGATGAGACAAGCGATTCTGCAATAGGAGTTTTAGATGAAGCTTTTATGGCTGAATACGGTAAACTAGGAACAAAATTCATTATTAGAGGAACTCCATGGCGAATATTACATATTTCAGAGGAAAAGGTACATGTGAAACCAGTTGATGACCCTACGGGGGCTATACCAAGTTGGATAGGTGAAGAAATTCCTGTTCCGTTTGAAGTAGCACAAGAAGTGGGCTCAATTAGAGGTTTTGTTGAAGAACAAATTAAAAGGGGGATTTCAAGAGAGGAAATCGCTGCAAAATTTAGTGAGAAATATCCTTCAGATGGGGAGACTATTTTGCGTGCTTTAACCGAAACAATAGAACATGTAGTTTCTGGTTTTCCAGTTCCAACAGAAAAGCGAATAATAATCGAAGACTGGGAAGATTTCGTGATAATTCATGCCAACTTCGGCTCTCTTACGAACAGAGCCTTAGCTCAACTACTTGGACAGCTACTTACAGAAAAAGTTGGATATGGTGCAGTCGTTCAACATGACCCCTACCGCATTTTCGTACAGACAATGGGCACAGCAAACTCGGATCAGATAATAAAATTATTCGATGAAATACGAACCATGCCAGATCATGTAGTAACAGATACTTTAACAAGGGCAACAGTGAAGACTGGACTGTTTAAGAGGAGGATGATTCACGTAGCCAGACGTTTCGGCGCATTGAAGAAATGGGCTGATTTTAGCAATGTAAGCCTTCAAAGATTGATAAAAAGCTTTGAGGACACGCCAATTTATGAGGAAGCCCTAAAAGAAGTGTTCACAAAAGATTTGGACCTTGAAAAACTTGTTTACGTTCTTGGAAAAATTCGAGAAGGCGAAATTTGCTTGCAAAAAGTTGAAACTGGCGGAAACGCTACACCCGTTGCTAGGGTCGGTATTGAACGAGTGAGCATGAAGACTGATTTGATTCCTCCAGAGAGGATGCGTGCAGTTCTTATAGAATCTGCGAGGGCACGATTACTTAACGAAACATGCAATTTTGTATGCACAAATTGCTGGAACTATATGGAGATGATACGGACTAAGGATTTAGCGGATAAACCTAAGTGCCCGAGATGTGGCTCCCAAGCTTTGGGACTTTTAAAGGTGGAAGAAGAAAAATTACTTCCAATAATTGAAAAGAAAGGTGAAAAACTAACAAAAAGCGAAGAAAAATTGTATAAACAAGCATTGCAAACAGCTCAGTTAATAGCGAAATATGGAAAAGTTGCTGCTGTTGCTTTGTCTGCTAGAAGAGTTCAGCCCTCAGACATCATTGACATTCTTAAAGAAGAATCAAAACTTAACGACAGGTTTTATGAGTTAGTTCTTGAGGCTGAGCGTAAGGCAATAAGTAAAAGATTCGGGTAGTAACTGGCTTACAACAACTTTAAATGAAAGATTGCTTTATTGTGCATAAATACTTGCTTAATTATTGCAGGAGAAAAATTATCTTGGAAATAAGTAGAAAAAAACTCCGCGAAGAAGTTCTTGAAAGAATTAAGTATGTTCAAACTTGCGTTCTGGCACGAGAAGTCTGCTTACTTGTACGCACAAACAGAGCAGTCTTAAATCCTAAGGATGTTCAGGAAATCTGCCTGTCCATATCAAAGCTCTGCAAAGAACGCGAATGTGAGGAGGCAAGTGAACTGTGCCGCAAAGCAGCAGAGGCAATTGGTACTGGAGATGAGGAAAAATACTTGGAATTGTGTGCTCAAAGCTGCATGAAATGTGGAGAAGCTAGAAGACCAACACCGAAAAAAGCCACATACGTTGCTTGAGGATGCAGAAAAACTTTAAGAGTGCAGAAACATTGGATAATTCAAAACAAGAAATAAGCTATGTTTAACAGAAGGCGCTTGAATGTATATTGCACCTTATGTTCCAAGCCCACCGCAAGTAATTCGTCAAATGCTAATTTTGTCTCAATTAAAACCAGGTGAAATCTTTTTTGATTTAGGCGCAGGTGATGGCAGAACAGTTGTAATGGCTGCAAAAGATTTTGGAGCAAGAGCAGTTGGAGTTGAGTTGAGAGAAGACTTGGTGAAAAGAGCGTTAGGCACTATTTATGAGAATGGTCTTCAAGACAGAGTTACGATAGTGAACAGCGACATGTTTAACGTAGACTTGACGTCAGCAGATGTTGTTTTTCTATATTTGACGACGAGTGCAAATGAAAAGATTAAGCCTAAGCTTGAAGCAGAGCTTAAACCTGGAGTTCGCGTGGTATCTCATGATTATGAAATTATCGGGTGGAAGCCCATCAAAGTTGAGAATTTCTGTGAAAATCAAACATTAGGATATCCTTCACATACAATTTATCTTTATAAAAAGTAGCATTTGCAATCAGTGAACAATTATGCGACATACTTTCAAAACGTTTTCAGAGTAACTTGGGCAGACACAGACTCAGCTCAAATTGTGCATTATTCCAACTATTTCAGATTCTTTGAAAGAGCAGAAGAAGAATTTTACCGATATTTGGGCTTCAACTTCATAGACATTGGGGGAAAAGGACTTTGGCTTCCGAGAGTTGAAGCATTCTGTAGGTATAAGAAACCGGCAAGGTTCAATGACTTTATTGAAGTGGAATTAACAGTGAAAGAGTTGGGGGAAAAATCAGTAAAATATGGATTCAAAATTTTCAATAAAGAATCGGCAGCTTTGTTAGCAGATGGGCTACGTGGTAATCGTCACAGCAGACAAGCAAACACAGAAAGCAACACTAATCCCAAAGGAAATTGTTGGAAAGTTGAAACCTTTTTGCAAATAAGTTTTTAAGAGAAAAACAATTTTTGAAAATTCAGTAAAATACATAGGTAAAAGTAAATGTTATTCGCTCCTTGGCAATACATTTACGATTGGAAATGCAGCGCTTGCGGTCAATGTTGCAAAGCATACAGTGTCGTTCTAAATTTCTTAGAGTGGCTCAAAATTGTTAAGAACTATGGTGTGGAAAAAACTGTTTCAGGCTTAGATAAACTGTATATAAAAAGGAAGAGTGATGGTTCATGCACCTTCTTGCAAGAGTTTTCAAGCATACACTTGTGTGGGCTACAATATATGAAACCGAAAGCATGCAAGCTATGGCCATTCAAAATTCTCAGCAGACCAGAATATGGGTATGCAAATGAGGCGACATACTATTATGGTGGGAGTAAGCTTTTCATATATGCAGATTCTAATTGTAAGGGTCTTAGGTATGGAAGACCAACATGGGATTTTGCAACTAACACGTTGAAGGAGTTCATAGAAATTGCTTTAGATGTTCGCAGGGAGCAATCCAAGACTACGGCAAGCATTAATTTTCAATTTTAGCCTTACTCATATGGTGTTAGTTGGATACCGTTCATACTGCAATTCATAAAGCTTCTTCAGCTTTTCACTGCTATCAATCTCGTTAACTGTTTTATCATTTCTAAAACGAATTATCTTTGGCACTCTTAAGGCGAAACCACTCGTGTATTCGTCAGTTTGTTGAATCTCTTGATAAGTAACTTCAACAACAATTGAAGGCTTAACAAAAACACCTTCAACATCTTCACCAGTTTTAGTATTTTCAATGATTGTTCTCAACGCATCCATCGTTTCTTCTGGTAGATTCGCAACTTTGCCAATAGTGTAGAGTTTCTTTTCAAATGGATCTCGAACAGCAAGCAAAAAAGAGGAATACCAGCCTGCTCTTGCACCCTTTCCGTATAAAGCTTTCACTATTGTGCAGTCTATGGTGTCGCGTTCTGGCTTCAGCTTAAGCCATGTATAAGTACGTTGTCCTATCTCGTATGGTGAGCTCAAGTTTTTAACAACTATTCCCTCAAACTTCTTCCTTAAAGCCTCCTCGTAAAAGTGCATAAGTGCAACATCACTTTTGCAGTCAATGCCTTCTATGATATAATAGGTTGGCACAACATCCAATAGATATTCTCGCCTTTTTGAAAGCGGCAAATTTACCAACTCTTGTCCATTTAAAAATAGTATGTCAAAAGCCTCAACTGTAACCTTAACTTTTTTCCTTCTCTCTTCCAATTCTTCAGGTGCAAGTTCCCTAGGCACTGTTCTTTGAAGCAAAGTTTGAAAAGGTAAAGGAGTCCCAAATTCGTCAATGGCTACGACTTCACCGTCCACTATACAACTTTGAGCATGAAAAGTCTTGGCAATTTCCACAATCTCAGGCAATATTTGCGATTTCTCTACGCCTCTTCTAGAGTAAAGCCAAATTTGTGTTCCCCATTTATGAATCTGAATTCTACTCCCATCAAGCTTATACTCAGCCCTCACAGGATAAACCACCTTGTCGGGTTCGTAAAGATGGGCAAGTTGAGGCTTAATAAACTGTCCAGGAATCATCTTAACCCCTGACAGTTTAAATGTGCCCTCAGGCGCAAGCGATATGCCTTCAGTTAAGCCTAATATTGCAGCGGCATTCTCAATTAGTTGTGTAGGCACTTCGTATACTCTCGCTGCGGCTCTGACTACTGTTCGTGTGTAGTATCCAAGCTTTAAATCGCCTAGCAAAAGCCTAACAATGTATTTTGCCTCTGTAGGCGTGGCTAACTTCAGTAAGCTTGAAATGTGCAACTCTCTTTCGCTTATCTTTTTCAGTTTTGGCAATAACCTAATAGCTTCATAAACCTCCATTACAGTTAACTTGGCTTCTTTATGTTTCGTAAGCAAATAAGCAACTTCACCATGTTCACCATAGTCTACGAGAAGCCGCTTAACTTCGCTTATTGAAACACCCGTTGCCAAGCTGATGCTTCTTTCTATCAGACCTGGACCAATTTTCAAGTTTTCATCAGAGAATATCCCAACTGCAAAGCGGGTTTTAACATCTAGCGTTAAGTCTGGATCTTGAAAAAATTTTGCCAGTTCTGTTTCCTTCCCCTTTTTTCCACGCAACAACGCAAGCCGCTCATAGATTTGCACTATTTTGGAAAACAATACGCCAGTTTCTGGTTCTATTCCCTCCATATAAAGGCGTATGCGATGGTAAGGTATGCCCAACCTCCATTCTATTTGCTCTGAAGAAAAACCTGATTCAATTAAGTGCAGTATAGCCCTTTGTGGATTCCCATAAGTTTTAACTAATTCTTTGAATGAAGGCGGTTTAACTATTGACATTTTGCAGTTTCACTGAGTCTTTGTCTCTTCAGCTTTCGGTATAGGTTCAATTGCCTTCAGAAAACCTTCATTTGTAATGTCAACTTTTATTCTTCTTCTTTCAAAATTACTCATTCTGCAGTCAAGAACACGGGCTATGCGAACAAACTCACCTCTTTGTGCTTCTAAATCAACTTGCTGGTCACACCAATATACACGTCCATAGTCAATTATTATTGTTCCGTCAAGATTATGGGCTAAACCTATGCCTCCTGCCATATCATAGCTGTCCCAAACTTCTGAACTTCTCTGATTGACATATAGGGCTGTGATGCCGTTGACTTGGTTGTATCTTGCTAATTCCATGACACGATATTTTAGTGCTCCACGATAGGCTTCAAGCACCGTTACAGAGTCTACAAGGACTAATTCAATTTTCTCTTTTTCTGCAACAAAGCGATAAGTTTCTGCAAAGGTATTCCAATCCCGCAATTCTGGATAAGCTACTGTGTCAAGCACAAAAAGGTTTTCACGAATTCTGTTCCAGTCTAGGCCTAAAATATCCGCTTTTTGTTTCAACCGAGACTGCAAATCAAAACGTGGAGTAGCACTTTTCCAAGTATCTTCAGCTGTTGCCAAAAGCACTTTTCTGTCAGAAGCCGCAACTCTCACAGCTATCTCTTCAATAAGTATTGATTTTCCAGCACCAGGCAAACCAGTTATGGCAAATTGCCCGCATATTGGAACTCCGTTAAGCGATTTCCCTTCAGACGTTAAGAAGAAATTATCTATAAAAGTGCCTGTAGTAAAACCTATCAGTGGCTTTTTCGCTTCTGGCGCTTCATCAGGTCTTAAAACGAGAAAGCTTAGTTTTTCTTCTTTCTTCTCGATTTTTGTAACCATAGGCTTTGTAGCCAATTCCCATTCATCTGGTGGGGAAGCAGCGCCTTTCATTGCTTCTGCAATGGTTTTTGCCATGGCTTTCATAATTTTTTCAACTTCAGGCGGAGCGGCTTCTTCCTTTTTAGATGTTTCAGCAGATGTTTCTTTTGCCTTTTCAGAAGGCATAGCTTCAATTGTTAAGATCCAAAGTTCGCCACGGCGGTCAACAACACCTTTATTTTTTAAAGATTGCAAAAGTGCATAAGCACTGTTGGGTCCATACTTTGGTATACCCGTGCCTTCTGCAATATCATTTAAAGAGGCTTTACCATCATGCATTCTGAGAAACTCTATTAAGTCTCTTTCTTCAACCATAAATTTCCCAAATTAAAAATGTAACACGAACACTATAAAGCTCACGCTTTCAACGTTTTTTAGGATGATGAATATTTGCTTTCAAGTTTTGCCTTCTTGATTAGAAAATAGCCATTTTGGTTTTTCCACAGTTTTTCGGCTTCAATGATTTTTATCCTCTTTTTGAAGAATGACCCATCAAGAACAAGGGTTTCATATTCGCCACCTTCACCAACAAGCGAAACGCCATATTTCCTGTTTAGTTCCATTAACGCTTCTATTGCCTCACCGTCTATTCGCCTTCCCAGCCATCCCCCATCGAATCCATAAGCGTAAACTCCAGTGATGATCACATCAAATTTGAGGTTTACAATTTCGTTTAAAATCTCCAATTGATCTTTATGCCAAAGAGGCGTTATGCAATTTAACCCCAACTGCTTACAGATTCTTTCAACTCTTGTCTTCTGATATTGCGAGGCTATTGCCCCGGAAACTAGGGCTTCAACATCAAGCTTTTTGACTAAGCATTTTAAGTCTTCAACCTCTTCTTCCTTAATCCCAAAGGTTTCAGCCTTCACAAGTGAAATGTCTACAGCTTCTGCAAAAAGGTCCATTAGGCGAATGTTTGGATAATGGAACATCCAACTGTCTTCTCGTAACGGAATCATACTTACCAGATGCTTTACTTCGTAACCTTCATTGATGACTTTGTAAAGCGCTAAGGTGGAGTCCTTGCCACCTGTAGCCAATACTGCAACACGCATATGACTGCACTTCATTATTCTAATTGATCATCAAACCAATAATAGTTATGCAAGCTTTCAGAATCAATAAGAAAATAGTCTAGCGTTTTTGATTTACTGCAACAAATACGAATAGGCTGGCTAGGTTTTCTATAACGAGTTTCTCATAGGAGCTGAATAGCATTACCCCATGAGTTTTGACTTGGCTTCGCTGAATAGCGATTCAGTTTTGATTCGCCATTCTCCAAATTGTTCAGGCTTTGTTGGATAGTTTTTGTAGTGAACTTTAACTTGATTCATGAAGTTAACTGTGAGCCTGAGTTTGTTAAGAAATCGTGCCCTTCTTATTCCTCTAAAAACTCTTTTTGCTGTTTCAGTTATGTTTATGTGAAACCCTTCGCCTAAACCTGCTTTTAGAACATCTTCTTCTGTCAAGAGTTTATATTTCATTCCATAGTTTAGGTCTTTATCGTTGCACTTTAAAAGTAGCATGCGGAAAACATCCAGCCAAGCTTGCTTTGCACCATACGATTTCATATATCTCCAATTGTAAAGCCACAGAGAATTTTGACTGACAGCTCCTTCCTCTAAAGCTTCAACTATTGTTTTTCCAGCAAGATTACCACTTAACATGGATGGACCTATTCCGCCACCATGTATAGGATTTACCAAGCATGCAGCGTCACCGATGATTATGACCCCATTCCAAACCATGTTATCCAGTGGTCTTCGAGTCGGATCATACCATGCGCCACCATTCAGAAGCAAGGAACCCTGAAAAGTTGGAGCATTCAAAAAGTGTTTATAGAGCTGATTTTTTGGATTTGGAAATTTGTCTTGCATACAAACTCCCAGACCCACATTGACTTTTGCACCGTTCTTAGGAAAAAGCCAAGCGTAGCCTCCAGGAGTTTTCTCTTGGCTTAGGTAAATTTCGCAGTAACCAGTATTCTCGGGTTCTTGCTTCAGTTGCCTTATCTCTCGATAGCATGCTTCAACATCATCATTTGAAATCTCATTTTCTATTCCCATTTCTCTTGGAAGCTTTCGACGAATCACAGCAATAAAACCGCTGGCATCCACAACAACCTTGCTTCTTAGTTCAGTTTTATTGCCAGTTTTCAGGTCTTTTGCTAAAATTCCGGTCACAAAGCCTTTTTCAATTATCGGCTCCAAAAATTGTGTAGAATCAAGAAGAACAGCATTTTTATCAAGGGCTTTTTTCAAAAGCCATTGTCCAAAAAGGCGTCTGTTCAAAATGTAACCAACAAAATCTTCATGTTTAACTGTGAAGACTGTTTCTAAATCTGGCGAATAAATTTTAATGCCCTCAATTCTTTTTTCAAGTTCACCACTCTGCGGTTTCTCCAAATCCAAATTCTTTAAATGATGCTCACCTAAAGCATCACCACAGATTTTCTCTCCAATTTCTTCCCTCTTTTTCCTTTCAACAAGGCAAACGTTTAAACCAGCTTCTGCAATAGTCTTTGCAGCTAGACATCCGGCTGTTCCAGCTCCAACTACAACTACTTCAAACTTCAATGATTCTCTCTCCAGAGGTGATATATTTTCTATACTTTGTTGTATAAGTAAACCTTTATAAATTGTGAAGTGAGCACGCTCACACTAGGTGTAAGCAAGTGGACTCGCAGAAACCATTGAAAGGTGAACTTCACAAACTTGTTGAAGCACGAATAAAACGAACATTAAAGGGCGTTGAGGATACGCTTCGACATATAATGGAGAAACAAGAAATAAGCATTGAAGACTTAAAAGAAGACATGCAAGATCTTGAGGAAAGCTTCAATAGACTATCGCAGAAATGGAACCTTGAAATACTTTATACTTTATTCTTAAAAGGCTCGACAAGTTTCAGTGAATTAAAGAAGATTCTGGGTGTAAACTCTCGCACGTTATCTGATAAGCTTAAAATGCTTAAAAAGTACGAATACATAGAAAGAACAGTTGATTTTGGACCACCATTGAGAGTAAAATATGCACTTATGACTAACGGGAGAAACATAGTTTTGCTTGCATTACCATTATTATATTACTCAAGTAGTCTAACTTCGCTTTAGCAGAATTGTTACTTATAATACTTATTTAGAATTCATAATCGTTAATTATATTCTTGGCCAACCATGGAACAAAATAGCAAAAATAAAAATGGTGTTTAATATGATGAAAAAAGCAGATGTTAAGAAAAGCGTGATGTACACGATTGATTTGACAAAAATTGACGGTGACGGAGCATTTACATGCCCAAAATGTGGAACATTGATCTCGCCGGATGATGAAACGGATGAAAACTATCAGATTGTTGAAACAAAAGTCAAGGACGACGAGTTGGCGGAATTAATTTTAATGTGCAACAAATGCAGAAGCACTATTAAGCTTGTAGGTTTTCTATCACAACCTATAGAATAATGCAAATTTCCAAATTTTATACGCTACTTCTCCTCTTCAAGCCTTCTACTTATAACTGTAAAAACCAGCCAGAAAATGACACCATAAAAAACGCCGTAGAAAACTGCACTTAAATATTCTGAATATCCACTTGCCGCATTTCCAATCCATTCACGAAAAACGTTTCCAGGAAACATTGGCGAGGGAATTAACAGAGAGGCTGATACAAAAAGGAGAAGAAACGCCAGGAGGATTACTGCTCCCCTCATTTTAATCATCACTCATGTTGGTTGTTTTTTGGATGTCACCTTACAATACAATCT
>CAZAXN010000035.1:0-40533 GCA_964489195.1 uncultured Candidatus Bathyarchaeia archaeon | reverse complement strand
GCGAAAACCTATTTTGATTATGGCATTGGAACAGTTGTGTACATTCACATAAGCTCTGGAGATTTGGCAAAATTAAGGAATGATAGTAAAGGAAATCTTATAGTCACAGGACATATTGCAAGCGATTCCGTAGGCATAAATCCTTTCATTCATGAACTTCAAAAGAACGGCATAAGCGTAACCACAATTGGCATTGTCAAAGATTAGATTACTTTTTTCAACAATCCGATTATTCAGCATTCATATTTTGAATTCATAAATTATAATTTCACTATTGATAAAATATGATTGAGACTTCATGTTCGAAAATGTCTTGCAAAAACAAAAAACAAATGAAAAAACCAAATGTATTCGATGTAAAGAAAAAGATGCAACAAGAGAAGATCAAATGTGCGACAGTTGCCGCTTCTTAATAACTATAGATGGCATACTTAAAAGTAGAAATGAGTAGCTGCCGCTGAGACTTAAAGCAATCTTAAATAGCACGCTTGGCACTGCTAGAAGGCGCCAAATCTATTTCTTATTATACCCCTGAGTTTTTCGATTTTCGCTTCATCTTCCAACGTTTGCTTTTTTGCCTGTTCTTCTATCACAGCCGTGCGAGCTTCAGCTTCGCGATTATAATCTTCAATTTCCTTGTTAGTCTGATCTATAATTTGCTTAACCCAATCCAATTTGCTTTCCATTTCATCCATCATGGTTATAAGCCTAAGTCTATCACCTATCACGAAGAGTTTTCTATCCCATAAATGTCTACTTGATTTCCATTCGCGTTCAAAAATGTCTTGCCAAACATGATCTGGAGTGGAATCTAAAGGAAAATCAATGATGTAGGCGTCTGAAAAATAGTGGTCTCGCTTTATGACAATTTTATCTGCATCGACTGGTTTCAACAAGTTTACTTTTTTAGCTGTCTCTTTCACAATTACTTCCCACCAATAATTATCCTTTCTTAACTTTAAAAATTCTACGCTAAAAGAAGCGCGCGTTATTTTTCAACTGAAACTCTGCTTTCACCCATTTCTTTCTCAAGCCTTATCACATGTTCAGCTTTTTCCGCAAAAGCCTCACTGTGTGTAACTGCAATTATTTGTTCTATGGCTTTAAACCTTGAAATTGCATCGGCTAAACGTTCAATTGAGCCATCTTCTCTCCCAAGGCTTTCGGTAGGCTCGTCAAGAAGAAGAATACTTAATCCATGACCTGTTTTGGACTGCATAATCAATTGGCCTAGCCCGAGGCGATATGCAAAAGCAAGTAATGTGCGTTCTCCGCCTGAAAGATTTGAAACTTCTCTTTCGACACCACTTTCGCTTTTGACATATGGCGTGTATGTTTCATCAATGAGAATATTCAAGAGCGGTCCTTCCGTGCCTATTAGACTGTCAAGGACCTGCTGGACAAAATTTCTCAATATTTTTATAAACTCACTGCGCAATTTAGGCTGAATGCTTCTATAGGAATCACGTATGCTTCCGATTATTTCGACAATTTTCATTATTTTTTCCATACGTTCAATTTTCTGCTGAGCCTGGTCAATACGCTCTTTTATTTCACCCAACCGTTTCAGGAGGTCTTTTTTGCGGTTCTCTTTAGTTTGAATATCAGATTTTATTGAATAGAACATCTCTGATGCTTGGTCTCTTTTATTCCTTACATTCAATAGCTGGGACATGTCAAATTTGCTAATCTCACTTCGCACAGTTTCCATTTGTGAACGCAACTCTTTTTCCAATTTTTGTTTTTCCTCAAACTCTTTGGAAAGATCAGCTAAAGCTTGTGATTCTTCGCTAATGCGTGCCTTTAAGTCGTCAACTTTTGGAAGAAAAATTCGCATGTTTGATATTGCGTCGTTTGCATCATTCTTTATTTGCTGTAGTTCTTCAATGTCGTGTTGAAGTTGACTTATTGTTCTTTGTCTTCCATCATTATTTTCTTGAATTCTTTGCATTAGACGGTTTTTGTATTCTTCAGCTAATGGTTGTAAGCAAAGAGGACAAAGATTTTCTTTAGAAAGTGAAGAAATTCTTTTTTGATCTTCTCGCATATTCCTTAGAGTTGCCTCTTGTTCTGCCTTTAAACTGGAGATTTGATCGTCAAATGTTGATAAATGCTGTCTTAACGCTTCGATGGATTGATCTGGTGAAACTCCAATCTCTTTGATTCTAGTTCTATATGCATCTATTTGTGCTTCAGTTGTGTTTAAGCGTTGTCTCAAATTTTGAATAACAATTTTTTTTCCTTCTATCTTTTCAGCTAATGATGCTGATGTATCCTCAATATTTGTTAAATTTGCCTGAAGCTGGGCTTCTTGCCTTCTGAGTTCTTCTATGCGGTTTTTTATTTCCTCCAGTTTTTTAAGTTTCAATTCAGCTTCTTCTAAGACTTTCTTGACATCATCCAACTTTTTTGCCAAATTTTGCAATTCAATTTCAGTAAGTGACAGTTCTTCAACTGTATGGTTGTACTCTGTACTCAGTTTTTCCATGCTGGCAACGTCAGGGTCCTTTTCATAGGCGCTTTTTTCTCCTTCATATTTCTGTTTAAATCCTAAAAGGCTAGTCCATGCGTTTTCATATGCTGATAAGCCGAATAATTCGTCTAAGCGTGTTTGTCTATCTCTTGGCCGTGCGTTCAAAAGTTCTTTTAAGTGTTCTTGTCGAACCCATACTATTTCTCGGAAAAGCTCTTTATTCAAACCTGTTATTGTTTGGAGCTGTTCATCTACAGCGTCGCTTTTTACGCTTGCTATAATGTTTTCGTCTTCTAAGAGTTTTAGTTCGTCAAAGCCTTGGGTTATGCCTTTTCCTCGTCTTTTGAGCCCCCGAGATATTTTGTAGTTTTTTCCATTGTGAATAAATTGAACTGTAACTTTTCCATTCTCTGCATTTTCACGGAGCAGATAATCATAGCTTCTTCCAATTGGATCTCCGAATAATGCGAAATCTATGGCGTAGAGGATGCTGGATTTTCCACAACCTAAGCCGCCGACTAGGCAGTTGAAGCCTCTTGTAAATGGTACAGTGGATTTTACGTGGGAGCGAATGTTTTCAAGTTGGACTATTTCAATTTTCATTTCAGAAGCTCCTCTATGGTTTGTTTCACTTTTTCCTCTTCCTTCTTGCTTAATGGTTCAATCAGATTAACTGCTGCATGAGCTATTTTTTCAGCTTCATCGTGACTGTAGCGTTCAGAGAAGATTTGCAAGAAATATTCGAAGGCTTTCGTTTTCAAATCTTTAAATTCGCTTTCGAAGATTGAACGAACAATTTCCTCTGAAACCTCACTTTCACGCAATAAAATGAGTGGATGCACAAACAGGGCTTTTTCAGCAGCACTTCTAATTTGGGCAACATCCACTTCTGCACGACTTGTTTCCACAGGTAAAACTCCTTTAAGCACTGGAATGATAATTGCTCCTTCCTCATCAGCTCCTTTCACAAGTTGGATTGCAAGTTCTGTAATTCTTGATGTTGTCACACCAGTAAAATCCTGTTCTAGAACATTGAATTTGCGTGAGTATTCAAGTTCAACAAAATCTTGGATAATGTTGCCTTTTTCATCTACTTTAACGTGATAAAAACCTTTTTTAATTTTAGCTTCGTCATAGTTGACGGTTTCAGTACATCCACTGTAGACAAGTACCGCATTTTTAAACTTCTCCACATAAGGCGTGTGCACATGCCCCGCAGCATAATAATTGAAGCCTTCAGGTATTAGCTCTGGCGGAGCTTCAGCCTCTATATATGGAGGCTTTAAGCTTGGAAGGTCTAAAGCCATATGAAAAACAAAAATGTTGAACAAGTTAGGGTCTGGAAAGGGCTTGTTTTGTTCCATGAAAACTGGAAGCAGCTCTTCAGTTTTGCGTCTAGTTCTAAAGTTGGGCACGCCATAAACATAGCAACAGTCATGTTTTCTCCAACATGCGCCTTCATGTCTTGGTAAGTAATAGATTAATCCAGCGCTATCTAGAGGATTTAAGATTGTGCTTGTCATAACGTTAGGTGCTGAATCATGGGAGCCGTCAACAACCAAAACTGGAATGTTAGCATCACGTAAGCGACTGAAATTTTTAATGGCATTTTCCAATGTTACATTAGAAGGACGGGCTTGATGAAACAAGTCTCCTGCAATAATCATGAAATCTGGCTTTAAATTTATGGTTTTATCGACTAATTCTTGAAAAGCCCTGTCGAAGTCTTCACGTCTAACCTCTAACCCATACTGCGCATAGCCTAAATGCAAGTCTGCTGCATGAACAAAACTGAAGGCTTTCAAATGTTTTTTCCTCACATTGAATTGCAAATATCTAATTTTAGCTTGTTATTGGATGGTTTTAAGTATTTAGTCTCTTCAATAATGCAGAATTTCTGGATTTTAAAGGAAACACATAAACGTTTTGCTGTAACATTTTAACCGAGATGTACAAGCATGAAATGCCAAAAATGCCAGAAAGAAGTTTTCTTGCCCTTCAGATGCCCTTACTGCGGAGGCCATTTCTGTTCAGAGCATCGTTTGCCAGAAAATCATGAATGCCCACAGATTGACTATGCACGTATGCCTAAAGAAGAAGCTAGGACAATGGTTGTTCAAAGGCAAGAGCCTTTTGAATACAAGGTTAGTTATGTGCCTGTTAAGGCGAAAAAGAGAATTTATTTTAGTAATACGGAAATTAAACATTTGACTGTGGCTGCGTTTCTCGTGATAGGTGTTGGACTATCATTAGGATTATTCTCAAACATTTTTTATGCAGATTACAGCATTGATTATACAGCTTTAGTTGCTTTTGCAGGAATATTGACAGCATCTTTTCTCACACATGAAACAGCACATAAAATTGCTGCGCAAAAAGAAGGGTTGTGGGCAGAATTTAGATTAACAATGGTTGGGGCCGTTCTGACTCTAATTTCTGTAATAACGCCACTTTTCAAGATAATATCGCCTGGTGCAGTTATGATTTCAGGGTTCGGAGACTTGAAGAGTATTGGAAAAACGTCAATAGCAGGACCATTAACAAACATTGCATTATCAACAATATCCCTTACTTTAAATTTTCTTTTTTCCCATGAACCATATGCGTTGATACTTGCATTTGCCGCGTTTTTCAATGCTTGGATAGCGTTTTTTAATTTGATTCCTTTGGGGATACTTGATGGATTTAAAGTGTTCAGATGGGATAAAAGAAATTGGGTTTTAGTCTTCACGGCGAGTTTGATCTTGATGATAATCTCTTATAAACTTTTGAATGCGCAAATGTTTTAAAAAAATAAAAGCTTATAGTGCAAATGGATAATCTTTGGTGTAGAGCTTAAATGGTTAATAGAGATAGGCATGATATTACTTTCGAGATTTTGAACAAAGCAGCTTTAGGAAAGAGAAAAACAGAACTAATGAGAGATGTGGGTCTTTCATATACACAATCTAAAATCTATTTGCAAACATTAACTGAGAGAGGGTTGTTGGAAACTGATAAAAAGGGTTTATTTAGAACAACAAGTAAAGGTTCAGAATTTTTGGAAAAATGCAAAGAATGCCCATTATTCAAATGGGAAAAGACTAAAAGATTATAGAAGTTCGATGGTCACGTGCACTTCTTCTGGAACCCGTATTCTCATAATGCGCCTCATAACACGTTCTTCAGCATCAATATCAATTAAGCGTTTATGAATGCGCATTTCCCACTTATCCCATGTGGAAGTCCCTTCACCACAAGGTGACTTCAAAACTGGAACCTTCAACCTTTTAGTTGGCAACGGGACTGGACCGTTTATTTTTACACCTGTTTTTTGAGCGATGGTCTTCAATTCCTCGCATACTTCTTCCAATTTTCTATAGTCAGTGCTTGTCAATCGTATTCGTGCTTTCCTAGCCATCGCCAATCATTCCACACATACGTTTTTCACGACAGATTCATTAAGTGTTTACTTTTAGACAATTAACCATACATAAAAACTTATCGAATAATAAACGGTAGTAGACACAAATTAAGGAAAGTGGACAATGGAAAACCAAAAACTGAAAGTTAAGGGAATATTCCTTGACTTAGATGGCACGATAGTGGATTCAAAAAGAGCCTATTTAGAAGCAGCAACAATAGCCTTCGAGACCAGTGGGCAGAAATTAGTTGATGCTAAAATTGTGATGGAAATTCCAAAGAGGCTTGAGCAGAATCTTCCAATTAATGACTTGTTGAAAGGATACGATGTGCACAGATTTTTAGATGTTTACCTGAAAACATACTATCAAGTGACGCTCACTAAGGCAAAACCGCTGCCGGGAATTTCAGAAACTCTCAAAAAACTTTCAGAAAAGGCAAAGTTGGCATTGATTACTATGCGTTATGTTTCGAAAGAGAAAATCTATGAAGAGTTAGAAAAATTCGGCTTAGCAAAATACTTTCAATATATAGTAACAGCATTGGATACTAGCAACCCAAAGCCCTCACCAGAAGCATTAATAAAATGTGCAAGACAATTTGGCATTGAAACTTGCAAATGTGTCGTTGTAGGAGATTCTATCGCTGATATAAAGGCTGGAAAGAATGCTGGAACCATAACAGTGGCTGTTTTGTCTGGAATATTTTCTCGTAATGAACTGGAAAAGGAGAAACCAGATTTAATTCTTGAAAACGTCAATCAGCTTCCAGATTTTATTGAATAACCCACAAAATAAAGTTTATAATATTTCTGAAACTAAAATATAGCTGAAAATTATTTAAAAAAGTTATAGAAGCCATTACAAATAAAGTTTAATTAAAACCTAAGCGTCTAATCTATGGTGGAGAAGGCTTCAATCAATGACAATGAACTTCATAGAAGCAATGCTTTCAGAGAAACTTAAAGAAGTGAACCCGACGCTAGACCTTTTTGGTTCAGATAGAAAAGTGCTCCAAGTAGCATGCCAAGACTTGACAAATTATCTTAAAGTTCATTGGAACCTCATTGGAAAGGAAGCTAACGAATGTGAGCTTGTGGAAAAACTGGAGAAATTCTACAGTGAAAATCCAAAGGAAATGGAAGAGTTTTTGGGCATTTGGACTGGAATATGGTTTAAAAAATGGAAGGAAAGAGTAAAACTGCTAATAGGAAACGAAAACTCAAACAGATGGAACAGAGTTACAAAAATTCTTAATGAAGCAGAACCAATATGGAGAAAACTTTCCAACAAGCAAGAAATGCAAGAATTAATAACATCAACACTCATAAAGAATGGAGAAATCTGCGGCACATCAATTCTTGCAGAAAACCTCTTAAAAATGGAACTGGGCGAAAAAGGCAGAAAATACTTCGACGAGCAAGAACAAATAATACATGTTGTCAACAGCACTTTGAGAAAAGCGAGAGAGATAACCAGAAGCAAAGGGCCTTTAATCTACGTCAAAATCGACAAAGGTTACTATCAATCGACGCAATAACAAAAAAATCTGTTTTAACGTATTCTTTCTCTGCTTAAAGTCTTAGTCTGCCAAGAATATTTTCTAATTGCAGCAGTTTCTCCATAACCGCAAGCTGCACATCGCTTTTTAGTCACGTTATAGGCTCTTCTTCCACATCGCCTGCAACGTATATGCACAGTTTTTCCAGCACGTTTACCAAAAGATGGCGTTCCCTTTCCCAAAATTGTCACCTAGGCGGAGGCGAAATCAAAATCACATTGTCTCCTCGAACAATTATTAACCCAAGTTTTCTCACATTCTCAGTATTAGTATTATCCTCTGTTTCTTCCAAGACCAAGTTTAGATGCTGGTCAAAACCTTTCAGTCTCCCACGTAAACTTTTTCCACCTTTCAATCGTACAAGAACAATTTTTCCAAGATTTTGCTCAAGGATTTCAGTTGTCATTTCGCTCATTTCTTAAGCCTCGAAACATATTTTATGTCTTTTATACTTAAACTTATACCATTTAAACTTATCTAAGGGATAAGCATCATGCCAGAAAAATTCACAAGACACTTTCTCAAAACCAAAGAGACAGAAGTTTTCTTAAAAAAGGCCTCAGAAAAACTAAAAGCTGATTTAGAGCAAATTTTAAAGAATAAGATCAAAGTGGAATTTATTCAAACAGAATTTGCGGAAATTTACCTTATCAACGAGAAACCATTATTAGCTAAAGTTCAAGAAAATATTTTTCCAACTTTGATTTTCGAAGAATATTTTGCACTGTCGCCTAAGGTTTTTGTGGACATGGGTGCTGTTCCACACGTGTGCAACGGGGCGAAAGTTATGGCACCTGGAATTCGCCGCATTGAGGGAGAATTTAAGGCAAGAGATTTTGCCATTATTTTAGATGAGAGACATGGCAAGCCTATAGCGGTAGGAGAGATGATCTATGACAGTGAAACAGCTAAGAATATCACATGTGGAGTGGTTGCCAAAAACATTCATTACGTAGGGGACAACATTTGGAATTTCATAAAAAAGTTTAGACCTTAACTTGAATGAGGCAGAATCTAAATTTCAAATTCATAAAACACTTTAATATTCGCTCTGCATTAAAAATTCAGATGTAAAATTAAGAAAAAACTTAAACATCTGAAAAACAGATAAAGGTTAGTGAGGAGAAGTTTGCCAGGCTTAGGTAATATACTCCGTAAATCAAAAAAAACCGCAGAGAAAGAGCTTCAATCCAGAGAAGGCTCTGGCAAAGCGTACTTGAAGGCTATGCCGCTCCGTGATTTATCCGATTTGGATGCTATAAAAGACGAAGTGAACTCCGGCAACATCATGATTCTTAGAATTACGCCGCTAGCAAACAAAAGCATTGATGATGTTAAGCGTGCAGTAAACGAGTTATGCGAGTTTGCAGAATCCGTGGGCGGAGATATTGCACGTCTAGGCGAAGAACGGGTAGTTATCTGCCCCCCAAACGTTAAGATTTGGCGAGAAAAAACACAAATCTCAAATGAGCCGATACCTACAGCAGCCTAAAAGTTTCCATAACTGTTGGAGCAATTGCCTCAATTCCACATCTTTTCTGAATGAAATTTGCTATGCTTAGACATTTAGCCCTTTCACCGTGGCAAACAATAACTTTTTCTGGACTTGGCTTTAATTGAGTGATATAACTGATTATTTGCCGTCTGTCAGAATGTCCAGAAAAACCTTCAATAGATTCTACACGCAACTTGACTTTCACAACGTCAAGCTTACCTTCACTGTTCATCATGGTAACTTCATTCAGACCCTTCTGCACTCTTCTTCCCAATGTCCCTTCAATCTGATAACTTACGAAAATTACGGTGTTGTTTTCGTTGTCTGCCAAGCCCTTGAAATACTCTATTACAGGTCCGCCTTCAAGCATGCCTGACGTTGCCATCACAATGCATGGTTCGCCATCTATTATTTCTTGTCTCACATTTGGATGCTCAACTACAGTGAAGTAGTCTGATTGGAAGGGATTAATTCCCTCATGAAGTATGCTGTGGCGAACCTCCCTGCCTAAGTATTCAGGATAAGCTGTGTGAATTGCGGTGGCTTCAGAAATCATTCCTTCAATAAAAACCGGAGCTTCTTTCATTAGTCCACGCCGCATATAACCGTCAATAACAAGCATTATTTCCTGAGCGCGTCCCACAGCTGGAACAGGGATTAAAACCTTGCCTTTACGCTCTAGAGTCTCATTTATAACTGCAGTTAGCCGTTCTTCAGCTTCAACCCGCGAAGGCATAATGTCATCTACATTCCCATAGGTGCTTTCAGTTATCACTGTTTCAACTCGAGGAAACTCTGTTGTCGCTGCTTCCAACAGCATAGTTCTTCCATACTTGTAATCACCAGTGTAGACAATGTTGTGCAAACCTTCACCAATGTGTAAATGAGCCATAGAAGACCCGAGAATATGACCAGCGTTATGAAGAGTTAAGCGAACATCAGGTGCAATGTCAGTTACAACACCATACCGCAGCGGAATAGTGTGCAAAACACATTCACGAACATCCTTCTGATCATAAGGCGCCATTAAACCCTGCTTACTTGCCACGTCTAGATAGTCCAATTGAAGCAAAGTCATAAGATTAGAAGTTGGAGCTGAACAGTAAACTGGACCGTCATACCCATACTTGTAAAGAAAAGGGATCAATCCGCAATGGTCAAGGTGAGCATGACTTATGACAACGGCATCTAAAGAATCAAGCTGAAACGCTGGATTATCAAATCTTGGAAAAGCCTCAAAAGGCTTGTTAGAGCCTGGATTAATGCCGCAATCCAACAGCACACTACTTTCTCTTGTTTGAATTAGAAAGGCTGACCTCCCAACCTCTTGGACCCCTCCAAGAGTTGTGATTCTGAGGTCACCAACATCGTAGAGTTTAGGTCTGAAAATTCTTTCACCGACAGTGCGCAGAATTCTTTCTCTTTCCTTGCTTTCAGAATGAAGATAATGGCGCATGTGAGTAACTATTTTTGAACGTAACGGAGGGCTTCTCAAAACATGTGGACGCCACTTCGTTCGTCTTATGATCTCTTGCAGGATCGTTCCATTTTTTCCAATAACAATCCCAGGCTTTTTAGCTTCAATTATTATTTCGCCGAGGCTTGGGTCGAAGTTAATATCTGTGACCTCTGCTTCAGGAGAGATCATTTCGCGTGCTATTCTTTCAGCATCCTTTTCTGGAAGCCTCACAGAGGGATCTGAGCGAATTACTATCCTTTTTCTAATCATGTTAACTATTTCAACAATTGCGTTGCTTTGTTCAACCAACACCTCTGGTTTTTTAGTATAGATGGCAAGTGTCGAGCCTTCATACTCTATTCTTGTCACTTCTGCTTCTTTCGGAACATGTTCCAATATGTAATGGCTTATTTCTATCTTGTCTTTTCCAGAGTTTGGAGCCACTATGTTAACTTCCTCAATCGGTCAAAAATTTCTTCTTTACATCATCAGATAATTCTCGATAACCCTTCTCATCTATCACTGCAACGTTGAAACTGTCTCCGCTTGCCGCGTCCCGCTTCATAGCAGAATTAACAGCTTTAACAATTATAGGTAGAAGTTCCTTAATGGACACATCCTCCTTATACCTGTCCTCAAGAATTCCATAAGCTACAGGCGAACCCGAACCAGTGGCGACACATTTTTCCTCTGTTAAACTACCAAAAGGATCAATCGAGAAAATATGAGGCCCTGTATCATCAACACCACCTATGAGAATTTGCGTTGCATATCGAGTTGAAAACAAAAGATTCGCAATAAGCCTTGCTGCTGAATTTACTGGAAGAGGCCTGTCCATGTTTAGTCTGTAAAGCTGTGCATTTGCCGTTAATATGTCAACAGTTCTTTGCGCATCAGCAACAGCGCCTGCAATTGTCATAGCTAAGTGGTCATCTATCTTGTATATTTTCTTTCCATGTTTATGAGCAACGTAGAAGCCCATGGTTACACGAGTATCAGAGGCTAATATGACGCCGTCTTTGCATACAACACCTATTGTTGTTGTTCCCTTTAACGTTAATCGATTGACTGCATCCCTTTGTATCATTATATTTTTCTCCTAAAACCTAAATACGGAGCATAATTATTCGCTAGTAACTAGCATCATTTTATCATTACCATGACATTTATTAATATTGCGGTTCACAACTGAAGAATGGAAAGTAATCTCTTATTCAGAAAACGCAGAGTTTGAAAAGATTTAAACAGATATCCACTATGAGATTAAAGAAGACTGTAAACGTGAATGTGGTTAATTTGCCTAATAAACCCAATAAACATCATTGGATGCAGCTTCCAAGAGAAGTTATTGTTGGAAATGGAACTATAGTATGTGTTACTGAAATTTCCAAAAGGCTTGGTTTCACAAAATCTGCACTTATAGTGGCGGGTTCAAAAACTTATGGCATTGCAGGAAAAACCGTGAAGGAACTTCTTCAAAATGAAGGATTAGAAGTTAACACTTTGATTGTTGAATCTGCAACAGTTAAAGATGTGAAATTTGTCGAAGAAAAAATAAGGACTTTAAAACCAACAGTGGTTTTCGGGGTAGGTGGTGGAACAAAAATAGATGTGGCGAAACTAGGCTCTGCCAGACAAAATACACCGTTTATAAGCGTTCCAACCACAGCATCACATGATGGTATTGCAAGTTCCCTATCTTCAGTTAAAGGCTTTGAAAAACCATATTCAATTATAGCTCAGGCACCAGTAGCCATCATAGCAGACACAAGCATAATAATGAAAGCACCATGGCGTTTTGCTGTAAGCGGTTGTGGAGACGTCATCGCTAAGATTACAGCTGTGAAGGATTGGAAATTGGCACATGAAGAGAAAGGCGAATATTATGGTGAGTATGCAGCAAGCTTGGCTTTAATGAGCGCCAAACTTGTAATGGAGAATGCGGAAATTATTAAACAAGAAAGTGAAAATGGTTTGCGCATCCTTATTGAAGCCTTGATAAGTTGCGGCGTATCTATGAGCATTGCTGGAAGCAGTAGGCCATGCAGCGGTTCAGAACATCTGTTCAGTCATGCTCTTGACATTATTAAGCCCAATCATGCTATGCATGGGGAAAAATGCGGTGTTGGAACAATAATGATGGCTTATCTTCACAAAATAAATTGGAGACATATAAAAGATAAGTTGAAGAAATTGGGCGCACCTACAACTGCAGATGAGCTTGGCTTGACAAAGGAAGAGTTAGTAAAGGCATTGGAGATGGCTGTAACGATTAGGCCAGAAAGATACACGATTCTTAACAAGACTGGGTTAAGTCGAGGTAACTGTGAAAAAATCGCGAAAATAACAGGAGTTATATAAAATTTAAGTTTTTGTCTCTGCTTCTTTCTTTGCTTCTGCTTTGAAGGTTTCAATGAATTTAACAGCACTTATTGCTGGAAAGAATCTTTGTATGTCTAAGGCTATGCCTCTTTTAGCTACTTGAATACCCTCCAAATAGAAGGCTTCTTCAGGCATTTCTATGTTTACAGCTTTGGCTCTTACGTTGAATTTGAATTTGTCTTGCTCCACTGCGGGTACTCTTCTATGAATAAGAGCGGAGATTTTCTCTTGCTGTGTTTCAAGTTTTTTTTGAACTGTAACTTCATAGATTAAGGTTTTTCCAGCCAAAGGAGGATTGAAGTCAAGAAGAACACGACCAGCACCTAATGTGCGCACGGTAGCCATTTTCCCATCATACTCAATATGCATTCCAAGTGTGGGGGTTATGCCCTTAGCTGCTAAATGCCTTAAAGGAACACGCCTAACCTTTTCTGGGTCTCTGTTTCCAAAGGCTTTTTCTGGCGGTATCTCAACAGAACTGGTTTTGCTAACGTCCATGGATGTTAGGCTTTCATCTAATGGTTTCAGAACCCAACCTTCACCTATTACCACTAGTTTAGGCGCATAAATTTCGCCTTCCTTGTATAAATGTTCTTTTTTGGCAATCTCCTCTTTCGTCGTGTCAAAGACTTCACCAGTTTCTTTCACCTTGGCAATATAATCTATTACTATAAAGTCGCCTTTCTGCAAAGCCATAATGCATCATCTTTTAAAGCATTGGCAAAGTATGCTTTCAACCTTTAATAAAAACTTTCGCTTATATCAACTGAAAACCTAGAGAGAGCCTCTCAAAAACACAGTGTTATTTAGCTTTTCTTTCTATATCCCAGCGTTTGAAAATTTCCTCTGCAATTTGTGGTCTCAAAACAAAAATGTCTTCAGGGCGGCGCACATAAATATAAACGGTGTAAACTCTTTCAAAGCCACCAGAGCGTGTTAACATATAACTAGGCTCTTTCGGAAATATGTGAGCATAATTTTCAAAAACTTCCTTGAAAATTGATTTAATCTTATCAGCGGAAACATTGTGGTCAAAAGCTATTTCAAAAGTGTAGCAATAGAGATTTTGATGATCATCAGTTTCATATGCATAATTAATTACATCTCGATCCATAATTTGAAGGTTACTAATTGAAACAACATTGTTCCCAATAGTCAAGATCTTAGTGTAGTTTATTGTTATTTCTTGGACTATTCCTTCAACAGTTCCTATGCGAACGTAATCGCCAACTCGAAACGGTCTGGCTGCAAGTAAGTAAAAGCCAGCTATGAAGTTTCCAATGGTTTTACTTGAAGCTAAACCTATGGCAGCACCACCTATAGCGGAAAAAGCAACGAACCATTCCGTTGGCAAACCACCTATTCTCACAATGGAGACTGCGGCACCGGTTAGAATTAATATGCGAAAAGTCAAAATCAGACTGTTCGTTACATTAGGCGCCAAATGCGTTCTTTTGGCAAATCTTACTAAATATCTTGTTATTAGCCTTTCCAAGATAATTGCAATTACAGAAATTATGGCAATAGCAAAAACGGTTGATAAATCAACTCCTAAAAAAACGTATGATTCAAGAAAACTTGAGAATGTTAAAGCCATAATCATATATGCGTTCACTGTTTCTGCATGTTCAAGAGTGTTTTATAAATTCTTTCCTCATAAGGAATAGCTATTTTTATAATAGTTCATTACATTAAGCTTTTCAAAATAGAAGAGTCATTAAGAGAAATGAAACTGGCGAAAAGATGAAACAGGAAACAAATGTAAAAAATAATCGAAGAAACGCTTACTTTGGTATTCTTCTCCTAGGAATTGTAAGTCTGATGGGTGATGTTGTTTATGAAGGTTCGAGAGGCATAGTCCCCAGTTATCTTGGGTTTTTAGGTGCAACAGCAGTAATCGTAGGTTTGGTTGGTGGATTGGGCGACTTTCTGGGATATTCCATCAGACTTGTAAGTGGATTTTTGGCTGATACAACCCGTTCTTATTGGCTCTTTATATTTTTAGGTTACGGTCTAATTGTTTCTATTCCGCTTCTGGGAATCCCGCTAGGCTTAGAAATTGCTGTAGTTCTTGTTTTGCTGGAAAGATTTGGAAAAGCCTTCAGGTCTCCTTCTAGAGACACAGTCTTATCAATTATAAGCAAGGATGTAGGGGCAGGCAAAGCCTTTGGCATCCATGAACTCTTAGATCAAATAGGAGCAATACTTGGACCATTCATAGTGGCTTTACTGATGCTTTATACAAACAATAATTACAATTTTACTTTCATTTTCCTTTTCATACCCTTTCTTGCACTTTTAGCAGTTTTAGCCTATACGTATAAGCGAATACGCTCAAGAACAATAATTTCAGAAGAACAAAAGACTGATGATAAAGAAAAGAAAAGGCTAACGAAACCATTTTACATTTACACTTTTGCCGTTCTGCTAAACACAATTGGACTTATACCTTATTCGCTAATACTGTACAAGGCTTCAGAGATTCTCCCACAAACACAGCAGTGGATTGTGCCCCTAATCTACTTGCTCATTCAAGGCGTAGATGCGCCTATGGCTTTGATTGCTGGCTATGCCTATGACAAGTTTGGAATAAGTGTGCTGATTATGCCTTTTCTACTTTCCTTTTTTCCACCATTGTTAACAATGGCTGGTGCGGAACTGTCATTAATTCTAGCCTCAGCGGCAGTTTTTGGTTTGGTTCTTGGAATGCAAGAATCAATTTATCGCGCGGCTGTTTCAGAACTTACACCAATTTCTTCAAGAGGTACAGCCTATGGCATATTTAACACAGCGTATGGATTGGGCTTCTTAATTAGTGGCACAATATACGGATTAGTGATGACACTGAAACCAAGCTTTGCTTTGATTGTGTTTTATGCTGTTGCAACACAGAGTATAGCAATAGCCTCTTTGCTTAGCATCAGGTCAAAATTGAAGAAAAATGAGTGAAAAGTTGTCGAAGTGCTTTAAGGAGAAATAACGCCAGCAACTTTTGGAAAGGGCACTGCATCCCAAATATATTCTATGCCGCAGATGTACTTAGTCAACCTTTCAATTCCAATACCAAAGCCAGAGGAAGGCGGAACCCCTTCTTTAAGCATTTCAAGATACCACGCATATTTAGCAGGTTCCTCACCTTCTTGCTCTATTCTCTTCACAACATTCTCATATTTGCGCTCTCTTTCGCCACCAGAAATTGCTTCACCAAAGCCTTCAGGATAAATCAAATCAAAATCTCTCAATACACCATGCTTTTCTGGATGCTCCAAATAGTAGAAACCCCGAGCAGTAATTGGATAATCAGTTATCCAGAAAGGCGCCTTATGAATGGATGAGATGGCTTCTTCAGCATCCCAAGGAATTTCACTTCCATATTTTAATTTGTAACCAATAGACTGCAAAACTTCAATTGCCTCATCATAAGAATACTTTTTAAAAGGAATTGTTGGCGTCTCCAGCTTTCTTCCAAGCTGTTTAAGCTCAATTCTCCGTTTTCTCTTCACATCCTCAATGGTGTAACAAAGCATTCTTTCTCCAAGCTCCATCATACGTCGATAATTAGCATAGGCTTCTTCTATGTCTACTTGCCGAAATTCCGTAAGATGTCTCCTCGTTTTAATAGTCTCTAAAGGTTCAATTCGAATGTTTGGCGAAAGAGCAAAAATTTTTGGAAGACAAGTTAGTGCCATTTGCTTATAGAGAATCATGCTACTCATAACCTTGAACTTCGCACCATAATAATCAATGGAAACCTGACTTGCCCCACGAATACCAGGATCAGTTACAGGTCCAATAATCGGTGCTAGAATCTCGAAGAAACCCTCTTTTCTGAGAAATTCTCTTATTGAAGATATTACCTGATCCTGCAATTTTAGGATGCAAATAATCTTTGGCTGTCTTAACGTGACATACCTGCGCTTAATAGATTCAATAGGATCCATCGACATAAATGAATAAGTGTGTAGGCTTGATTATAAATTTTTTATGAAAAATCTTGGATAAAATTCAAAAAAGTTAACTTTTTATAGTATGTTTTCGTAATTATTACAATCATGAATAAAAGCCTAACTCATAAAGATTTGAAGATTCTTAGTTTACTTCAGAAGAATTGCAAGATGACAGCGAAAGACATAGCCAAAAACATTAACTCCCCAGTAACGACAGTTTTTGCAAAAATAAAAAAAATGGAAGAATTGGAAATCATAAAAGATTACAAAGCTGTTCTAAACTCTCATAAACTGAACAAGGGAACAACAGCATTCATTCTCGCCTCATTTTCCTACAGAATAAGAGAAGGAGACTCATTGTCTCAAAGGAAAATTGCCAAAGAAATTGCCAAATTTCCAGAAGTTCAAGAAGTTCACATTATTACAGGCGATTGGGACATACTAATAAAAATAAAAGAAAAAGATGTGGAGACTATTGGAAAATTTGTAATAGACAAACTGCGAATTGTAGAAGGGATTGAAAAAACTCTAACATGTATGGTTTTCGAAACAGAAAAGGAAACAACCGACATAGTCTTGGAAAAAACAAGTGACTGAGACAAAAATCGGTCAAAGAGTAATTACAGCCAAGTTTTATTAGAAAAGGGAAAACGTCAGAAAATTCTATCACAACATCTCGGTTTCGTGCGCATCACAGTAATACTTAATTATCGACATGTTATTTTCTTACGAAAATATGAAAAACCATATTCAGAGTGAATAAAAATGGTGAATGCTATCATTTTTGGTGCTCCAGGTTCAGGAAAAGGCACTTATGCTTCACGGTTGCAATCTAAACTGGATGTTAACGTGGTTGCTATGGGCGACATTTTCCGCGAAATTATGAAAGAAGATACAGATTTGGCGAGAGAAGTTAGAGGCTATGTTGAGAAGGGTTTGCTCGGTCCAGACAGTTTAACAATACGGGTTTTGAAGCAGCATTTAGCGAAAATTAGGAATGAGAAAGGTTTGCTTTTTGATGGTTATCCACGCACAATTGAGCAGGCAAGAGCTTTGGAAGCAATTGCAAAAATCGATGTTATAATTCAGCTTATAGTGCCAGAATGGATTATAATTGAACGCTTGTCTACACGCAGAATATGCAAAAATTGTGGTGCAGTCTATAACATACGCTATTTAAAGCCTAGAGTTGACATGATATGTGATAAATGTGGTGGAGAACTGTATCAACGTCCAGACGACACCCCTGAAGTTATCAAAAAGCGAATTCAAGTTTATGAGCAACAAACTCAACCGTTACTGCAATACTATCGAGATAAGGGTGTCCCTTTTATAGAGTTCAAAACAGAATCGTTAGAGATGCCGCCTGAAGTAGCTGTTGAAGAGATTTTGAAACGTTTAAAAAAATTAGGAATAGCATGAATTGCTTATATGTCGAGTAGAAACTTTAACGTAATCATATCTGGTTTTCTGATAATTTCCATCATGTGATACGTAACAGCTTTTACACCAACTTTCTGCGTATGCCTTTTTGGATTAAATTTCTCTCCCCAAACTTCTGCCTTCAACCTAAAACCGTTTGAGGTTTTGCTTAAATTTGAGATTTTAAATTTAGAGTAAAGCATCTTTTTGACATCGAATTTTATGAGCAATGCCTCAAGCCAACTGTAAAGAAGAGCACACTCGTCAGAAGCTTCAACTTTAACGTTGTCCTTAACTTTTGGGCTGACCTTCTCCACATTTGTCATGACATCAAACATTGCAACAGCAGCATTCTCAAAAGCTTCAGCCAAGTTTTTTCCATATGCTGCAATATAAGCATCTGCCGTATGTTCCAAAAATTCAAATCTTTTTTTACCATTCATGATTTTTAGCCATAAGACTAATGAATTTTCTGATTTTAAAACCATTTTGTTCCTTTTTAGCAATTTGAAAATTTAAATTCCAAAACTAGTATTCAGATTGTGCATCGGAGGGCTCCAGTTGGCTTTGAGCGAAAACAATTTTGTAAAAATAATCCTAATATACTTTGTTTTGGCTTTGATAATACTTTTCAGCGCCTCCTTTTCACAACCCCAAGCGCCTATACCAGTGTTTGTGTCAATCTTGCTGCTAATTCCCATCTATATATGGCACGAGAATTATTCAAGGAAAGAGAAACTTTCAAAAGAAGTCAACAGAAGAGACATGGAAACAACATTACTGTGGATTGCCGCACTATTCATTTTGGCTCTATCTGTCCGTGTCCCATCAGCACTTTTATTTGACATGCCATACGAAAAAACTCCCCTAATCTACCTTGTAATTTTGACAATAGTCCTTATCGAAAAAACTGACATCTCAGCTTTTGGATTCAAAACCAAAAATATTGAAAAATCGCTCTTACAAGGATTAGCATTTTTCACTATTTTAGAAGGAACCGCATTACTTTGTGCCAATCTTTTGACTTTTGCATTCACTAACCAAATGTTAATAGCATCCTATAGCATCGCATCATTCCTTTTTGCAATGCCATTTCAGACATTATGCGTTGGGTTAAGTGAAGAGGGACTTTTTAGAGGTTACATGCAAACACATCTCAGAAAATTCTACACACCAAATAAAGCAATCTTTATTCAAGCAGCTTTTTTTGGACTGTGGCATTTTGTCTGGAATCTTTCTCCCTTTGATCCAATAGGCATAACTCAATACGTTGCAATCACGTTTTTGATAGGCTTGATTTTTGGGTATTTTTATGTCAAATGCAAGAATTTAGTTCCTCTAATTTTTGCCCACGGATTTTATAATAGCTTCGTCGGAGGAATCATACAAAATGAAACTGCCTTAAATGCCTTACAAACAATTCCTTTTGCAAGTCAAATTTTCGCTTTACTTCTACCTTATACAGTTTCTGCTGTGGCAACCTTTTTATTTGTAAAATACTCAGCAAAGGAAATTTAGCGTTCATCAAGTTCTCTTAGAATTTTAACAGCAGTCCTAACGAATTTAACGCATTTTTCTTCAAACACTCGCTTTTTTCGAGCCCTTTCTAATTCTTCAGGATTAGACAGATCATATTCTATAAGTTCCCGACACAAAACGCTTCCATGGTGTTTTTTGAATTGGTTGTAAAATTTATTTGCGAGACTATATAGTTTTAATCGTTTTTCAACAGAAGGGTTATCTGTTCCATATTTGATGCCTATAACCATAACACCACCAGTTAAGGCTCCGCAAACAGATCCGCACATGCCTATTCCTCCGCCGAAGGCTGTGGCAATTTTTGGGATTAATTCATTTTTCCCGTTCAAATGTTCAAACATTGTCAGTAAAACGCTTTCAGCACAATTATAATTCTCGATGAACCGCATTACAGCCTTTTCTTCCAGACTAATTTTTCCACTCATATTTTGAACACCTACAAGTTTTAACTAGCAATTGGTTCACATGCACATTTTGATTTGAAAAAAAGGTTAGAAATATTTTGGAATCTTTTGAATGGCAGCTACAGTCATTTTTACAGTGTTTTCCACATCTTTAAGACTTAGAAGCGATGATGGACTGTGAATGTAACGTGTCGGTATAGATATGACGCCACAGGGCACGCCTTCCCTTGTCAAGGATATGCGAGCTGCATCAGTTGAACCTGGCAAACCTGTTTCAAGCTGATAAGGAATCTTGTTCTCTTCTGCTGCGTCAACTAAGAGCCGCAAAACCTTTGGATGCGTTATCAATCCGAAATCAGCAACGGTTAAAGAAGGGCCTTTCCTCATTTTTATCGGTGCTTCAGCCTCTTTTACCCCTGGCATATCTCCAGCCACTGTAACATCAAGTGCTATACCAATGTCTGGATAAATGCCGAACGCTGCTGTTGTTGCTCCTCTTAATCCAACTTCCTCTTGTACTGTTCCAACCGCATATATTGTGCATTCTGTATTTTTCAAATGTTTCATAGCTTCAATCATTGCGACGCACCCGACACGATCATCGAAAGCCTTGCCAATCACAACATCTTTGCCAATTTTAGAGAATTTAACGTCAAAGCCTATTGGGTCTCCGATTCCAACTCCCATTTTCTTGGCTTCTTCTTGATTTTCTGCGCCGACGTCTATGAAAAGCTCATCATATGTGAGAACCCTCTTGCGTTCTTCTTCTTTTTGTATGTGAGGCGGTTTGGAACCTATTATTCCATGTAATGGTCCTTTTTCAGTGTAGACAATAACGTTTTGCGCTAAGAGAATGCGGTCGTCTATTCCGCCGATTTTTGCAAACTGTATGAAACCTTCCTTTGATATCGTCTTCACCAGTAATCCTATTTCATCCATGTGAGCCGCAAGCATCACTTTAGGTGCGTTTTTCTTTCCTCTTTTTATGCCAATAACGTTTCCAAGCTTGTCTTCTTTCACTTCGTCTACATGTGGTTTCAAGAGTTTATTCATTAAACTTCTGACTTCTTCCTCTCTACCAGCAATGCCACAAGCGTTTGAAAGTTTTTCCAAAATTTCAGCGAGCACCATAGCAAATCTCCCTTTTTAAGGAGTTACATAGGATTGTAAAGCTTTATATTAAACGTTTATGGTAGTTAAGACCGAATTTGGGATGACTTTCGCATATTCCGCTTTAAAGAGTGAAGAGAAAAGAATTGATTAAGCTTTTAAAAAAGTTATCGAAGGTGACTTGTCAGCTTGTCCTTTGAGATACAAGAGTTGCCTGATGTAATTAGAGTAATTGTGCTTATAAGCTTCGGTACGGGAAGTGTGTTGGATAAAACTTTTCTCAAGCGTAGGATTGATAGGTACTGTGCTGGTTATGTTTGTGTGGAAATGGATGATATTAATAAGGCTTTGAAGGAAATGAATAGTGAAGGATTAGTTATAAATGATGATGAAAGGATTAGGCTAACTGAAAAAGGTCTTAATTTAGGTCAAGAATGGCGAAATCTGCTGTTGAAACGGGAACCAATTTTGGAAGTTGTAGCAGGTTTAACCGACGGCTCCATAACTGGACTTGTGGTCATTCTTTCCGCTTTCTTAGCTGGACTTGCAACAAATATGGCTACATTTGCAGCAATTTTAAGCCTTTCCGCAGTAGCCATAACAAACTTTTCCAGTTTTCTAATGGGTGGAAAAACTGAAGACATTGCGGATTTACTTACTCTTAAAACTTTGATGGATCACAGCCTAAGTGATATCCCAGACAAGATAGAGAGGGATAGGTCGCTTAAGCTTGTTAAACAGTTATTCATTCTTTTGCGAAAAGAGATAAACATGTCAAATCTCTATGCAGCCTTAATTTGTAGTACAACAACATTTCTAGCAGGAATTATTCCAGTAATCGCTTATCTAGCGCTTCCACAACCCTTTGACATTATTTTATCACTGAGCATAGTTTGCATAATAGTTGGCATTTTCCTTGTTAGATATCGCTCTAAGCGAAGTAAAGTGCATTGGAGAACAACTTTGATGGAAACTGTTGCAATCATTGTAATTGCAGTAATAGCCTCACTGATCATAGGCGGCATATAGAAAACAAGATTCCCCTGTAACTTGCTGTGTCTCGTTATCAACTACGGATAATTGGACAAAGAAAACGCATTTAAATATCACAGTAGAAATGTGGAGTATGCAGAAAACACAGAAAATAGCATTAACTGCAGTATTTGCCGCTTTACATACAATTTTGTTTTTGCCAGAAGGCCCATGGCGCAGTTTCGTAATATATTTAATGCCTATAGAGGGGATAGTGTTAGGTCCTTCAATAGGATTCTTTTCAGCTTTTTTAGGAAGCATCACAGCTAGATTGATCAAGCCAAGCATGTGGTGGATGTTTGGGATAGTAGCTGAGCCAATAGGAGTTGCTACTGCAGGCTTTTTAGCGAAGGGAAGATGGAAGGAAACTATGATAATTTATGGGGTTATGCTTGGTGCTTATTTCATACACCCTTATGGTAGAATGCTTCCTATTTGGACAGTCTTAGACCTGCTAGTAGCATTTACCCTTATCTACCCTACATCAAAATTTAGTAAAAAGATATGGGAAAATCCAACAAGATTGTTCCCAGTAGGCCTGCTTTTTATTGCATTTGTAAGCACAGTTGCGGATTCTTTGACTAGAGTGTTCCTGCTGATTCCTGGGGGGCTTTACCAGATTTTTGACCTCCCATATGAGGTTTTAGCTTATGGGTGGTTCATTCCAGGAGCGGTTGGTTCATATATTGAAGATTTATTAGTGAGTGTTGCCACGCTCATTGCAGGTGTTCCATTGTTAGTGAGTTTGCAAAAAATTTTGCACCTTAATCAGCCAATATCTTGATGACATTTCTCACACACCTAAATAAAAAAGTGACAATATCCAACGTTGTTCCATGAAATATAATGAAAATTTTTTAAACGTCAACCGCAATAATCACACATAAGAGAGGTATATCTTTGTCTGAAAGCCCTTTCAAAAAAATTTGCGTTTTCAAATGTGGCAATATTGGCGTTGCACCTATTTTTGAGCTTCTCCTTGATGAGCTTGCTGATCGGCAGGACATAAAAATTCGAACAGTAACGACAGGCTCGAAAATGACTGTGGAAGATGTGGAAGAAGCTTTGCCGAAAATCTTTGAATTTGACCCAGACTTCATAGTCCATATATCCCCAAACCCTTCTATTGCAGGACCTGCCAAAATAAGAGAGAAGCTAGCTGGCTGCGGCGTACCAGCAGTAGTTATATCAGACGCGCCAGGAAAACGAGTCAAAGCTGAGCTTGAAAAACAAGGTTTAGGCTACATTATAATAACAGGTGATCCGCTTATTGGTGCAAGAAGGGAGTTTTTAGATCCGCTTGAGATGGCAATTTTCAACTCGAATGTAATTAAAATACTTGCGATCACAGGTGTCTTGAGAATAGTCCATCAAGAAATCGATAGGGTAATAAATGAAATAAAAAACGGTTCAACTCCTGAGCTGCCCAAACTAATAGTTGACGTGAATAAAATTCGTGATAATTCAGACTTCAAAAATCCTTATGCAAAAGCTAAAGCGATAGCTGCATATGAACTTGCAGAGAAAATAGCTGAAATTAACCTTCAAGCATGCTTTATAGAAAAGGAGAGTGACAAATATATTCCATTAGTCGCCTCAGCGCATGAAATAGCTCAAGTAGCTGCAAGACTTGCCGAAGAAGCGAGAGAAATCGAGAAGTATGGTGACACTTTAATAAGAAAACCTCATGGTAAGAATGGCAAGATTAAAATTAAAAGTAAACTTATGTTTCCTCCAACCTCTGAAGAGTCCCATTCCGAGGAAGGCAATTCGTAAGGCTTAGTGTTTTGCGCATAGGGTTTTGTATATACGTTATATATTTATACATAACGTATTTCGAATATGCATATATTTCCGAATATCTGTTTTATCTACTCAGGGGAACATATTTGAAAGCGCTTGAAATTAGACCTTTAAAAAACAAGAAGTTAACGGTTTTAATGGTTGAGAAAGAATACAACGAACCTTTTTGGATAACAGAACCTCCAGCTAACTTTGATTCTACCAAATCTCAAATACTCTTTAAACCATCTATTGGATTCTGCAAGTTTCTGGAAAATATGCTCGGAAAAATTACTCCAGACTTTGTAACAGAAGAACTAGGAATGCGCTCGCAAAACGAGTTTTATGATGACAATCCTATCGCTCGAATTTTCAAGCAACGTAACATCGCCTTTTTCCATGTGGACATAGATGAAAACGCAAGGGCATATTTGACAACAAATGTAGATAAAAAGAAAATGCTGCTAAACGATGTACTTAAAACCATAACTAATTTATCTAAACAAAAAAGTGAAGAAAACTCTACAAATAAGGAATATTTAATTGCTTATGGTCAATGCTTACAGTTCGAACTTGATGAAATTGAGAAGGAAGTCAGCTTTCCTGTAAGAGAAAGTTGGATTGTCATGGAAATTTTGGATTATGCTGGAAAAATCGATAAGGAAGAAATAACATGCCTCTACATTTGCAGCCCAGAACATGTCAATGGTGTTAAGAAACTTTTGGAATCTCTAGACGTAAGGGTTGAACCTATAAAACTTTCAAAAAATATTATTTCAACACATCCTGAAACCCCTCATCTTAGCGAATTAGAAGATTTTTTGCATTCCATGCAAATCCAGATAAAACCTATAATAGGGAAAACCTCTGAAGAAGCACCTCATCTTCTTTTCTATCTAGACACAGATGAAAAGGCAAGTCCATTTGACATATGCATGGCATATGATGCAGGATACGATGCTGTTGTACCTTATGAGAATATGACCCCAGAGGATGCAAAAAGAATAGTTCAAGATGCCATATTTTCTAGAGGCCCAAAAGCGGTTAAACACACATGCTTCTTCATAGGTGGAAAAAACGCTGAAAAAGCCGATGCTGTTCTAAAAGTCATAAAGGACGCAATGTTTCCTCCGTTCAAAACAAGCGTGATAATTGACCCTGGCGGCGCTTACACCACTGCAGCAGCTATGGTTGCGAAAGTTGAAAATGCGCTTATGACACACAAGCTTGGCGAACTCAGAAACAAAACATGCGCAATTCTGGGCACAGGAACTGTGGGACAAATCGCTGCAGTTCTATTGGCTAGAATAGGATGCAACGTCATAATTGCTAGTCTTAACCCAAAACGGGTGGATGGAAAAGAGCATGCGGAAGAAGTTGCGAGGGGTCTTTCCAAGGAGTATGGAGTAAATGTGGAAGGAGTTTTTGCCCCTACAAATGCAGAGAAACGTGAAATTCTGGAAAAGTCTGACGTTATCTTCTGTGCTGGAACACGAGGAGTTCGCGTCATAGAAAAAAATTTGTTAACAGAAATGAGGCTCGTAAAAGTTCTCGTTGACATAAACGCAATACCCCCATTTGGAGTAGAGGGAATAGAACTTAAAGATGACATGAAAGAGATTGTGCACGGAATATTTGGAATAGGAGCATTGACAGTCGGTGATTTAAAACATAAATTGGAAAAAGAGATTCTGCGGGAAGCCAGAAGCAATGGGGAAGAAATCTATGATTACAATATGGCTTTGCAGCTTGCGAGAAAGCTAGTTCAGAAGGAAATTTCCCTTAGCAAATTAGCTTTAACACTGAATTATCCACAGTCAAAGAAGGACTCTAGACAGTAAATTTGTAAGCACGATTTATGACTATCTCTGCTATATCTGCTGCACAGTCTGCTATGCGTTTGATGTCATCACGTATAGAACAAATGGCGCAAACTATCAAAGCATTCTTATGCTGATCCATGAAAGCCTTTGAGGCTATTTCTTGATCTTGCTTATTGATACTCGGTAACTGCTCCAATATTTCATTAGAGAATATCACATTTTTTGAGAAGAAAGCTTCAACTGCTTTGTCATACATTTGGACTACGTCATTGCAAGCATTAACCATGAGCGTCAAAACATCATTAGATATCCTTTGCTTGCTTTGTTCAAGTAGTATTATATGCTTTGCCATATCTGCTGAATAATCCGCTGCATGTTCTATTCGGTATATTAAAGTCTGGTAATCCATACAGTCTAAGGGGTCAATGCCTAACTCGTTAGCTACAACTGGATCTTGAGCAGCATTACGAAGTAGTCGAAGTATAAAGAATGAAAAGTGGTCAACATCATCGTCAAGTGAAAACACAGCCTTTGCAAGCATTGTATCCCAATCCTTCAATGAACTTAACGCGTCTGTACACATTGAACGCGAAATCATATGCATCCTTTTTATTGCCAACTCTAAAGAAGCTTTAGATTCGTCAATTAATGTTTGCATATACACACTTTTTGCATCTGACTCCATGATCCTCATATAAAGCGTTCTTACGATATTTCGAATAGCCTTTCTTTGTGGAACAGAAAGAATACTTTTTGAAACAATCTTTACAGAAGAGTATCCATTTAAATAGCAACCAATAATTCTCCTTACAATAAGAGATTCGTTTTCATTCGAATCTACATGCAGAGTTATATCCTTATTTTCTCTCTTCATTGTTGTGCTGGGAAAAATCACCAAAGAACGGTCTCTTTGGATTGCAAGCGAAACAACATCACTTTTTTTCAATCCATTCAATTCCATCCAATGTTTAGGAAGAGAAATTACAAAGGATGATCTGCCCAAAGCCATTATCTTTCGATCCATAAGCTATTCACCCTAAATACTATACTCATACTGGGAGATATATATTAAATTCAGAAATTAATAGCTATTTCTTGATAATGGAAGGAACACGTCTTTTTATAGCTTCATAAATTGAATAGCCGCCAAAAATGGTTATAGTCCCTTGAAACATGTTAAAAACTCCTATTGGCAAGGCCATTTCCGCTGGGAACAGAAACAAATTAAAGAATAGCATAATTAACACTCTCATTGCAACGCCTATAGAAAAAGTAAAAGCAAGCCTGAATTTTTTTGCTACTTTCAAGCCTATAGCCATCCCAAGCATAGTTGCGAGTTCTGCCAGGGCTTTCATCGAAGAGCTAATGAAGTTTCCACTACGCGCCATTATTGCAACAAAGGCAATGACAGATGTGAAAACCCCTGGTATTAGGCCAAAGAGTAATAGTGATAGAGCAATTGGTATTCCTGTGAAGTCGAATTTTAATGTTGGAACCCATGGGAAAGGGATTTTTAAGTTTGAATATTTTACCGTATAGTCAAAAACAACAACCAAAGCCGCTAAAACTGTTGTACCCGCCAATGTTGTAGAATTTATTCTTATGTCAATCCCGCCTAAGCGCACGATTGCCTCTTCTTTACTGAGAGTTTACATAAAAGGTTTATGGCATTCATCTCTTCAGTTGCACTTCTGGTTTTTATCGCTCCTTTTCTCTCTGCCAAAGAAAATAACCTATCACCTTGTTCTGTTCTGATAACTGTGAATGTCCAATGCTCTAATCCTAAGCCACCTGCTGAAACATCTGCGAACTCTGAGCTGAAATCTGGACAGAAACTGCAGTTTTTCCGTGCATACTGCTTTATGTCAGTGAGAGGAATTGTTTTGGTGTCGCCAATTGTCGATACAAGCATTTTCCCTTTAATATTGATTTTTTGAATACCACTAAGGTTTATACCTAAAATTTCATGCATATGTTTCTTCATTAAGCCTTCATAATTGAAACATTCAGAACACATAAGCCCTATCAAGAATTTTAGTGGAGCGGTGTACTTTTTTAAGCCAGCTTTCTGCATTTTTCTAATGGCACGAATTTGGCAAGGGGTCCCAACAAAGGCAACGTTATTCTTTTTCTGTTTAGCTACTTCGGTTAAGGTAAGTATATTAGGTGAGTAGGAATACTTTGTTCCAGCAGATTTTAAAATATCTTCAGGAGTTACTGCTAACATGGGGCATGGATAAAAGGGGTGGTCATGCTTCAACCCAGCTACAACTGCACAATCAATAAGTCCTTCATCCAACGCTGTTAACAGTAATGCTGTGACAACCCCTCCATCTTGACAAACTCTCAGTATATTTTCATCATTAGCCTGTGCCACAACAAGTCTGTAATGAACCCCGAAAATTTCTTCAGGGCTTTTTTCTTTACCAAAAACAAAATTCTGCATCTCAGGTTCGTTCCACTCATATTGAGGGCAAGCTCGCACACATATACCGCAGATTTGGCACGGCTTTACCAAAACAGGTTTTTCTTCTTTATACTCTAAGCAGTTGAATGGACATGCGACAACACATGCGCCACACCCTAAGCATTTTCCTGCATCAATGACGCGCATTGCCAAAGATTCTTCGAAACTTATTTTAGCAAGGCTCATACAAACAAGTAAAGCATATAATGAACTTAAGATTTGCTTAAACAGAACATTGTGTCTGGTTGATGTGTTATAATGAAACCCATACAAATAATTGGAATCGAGGGACTGCCCATAGTAAAGGCTGGAGACAACCTAGCTGAACTCATCTGTAATTCAGCTGAAAAGCACGGCACACCAATTCAAGATAGTGATATAATCGTAGTCACGCATGTTATAGTCTCCAGAGCTGAAGGAAATGTCGTAAACCTTGATAATGTTGCGCCCTCAGAATTTGCAAAATGTATTGCAGCACAGTATGATAAAGATCCTGCTCTAGTTGAGGTTGTCTTAAGGGAATCAAAGAGTGTTGTGCGCATGCATAATGGGATATTGATAACGGAAAGTAAGCAGGGTTTTGTATGTGCCAACTCTGGTGTGGATAAATCTAATGTTCCTGGAGAAAGAATTGTGGCATTGTTGCCGAAAAATCCAGATGCGTCAGCTGAGAGGATTAGGCATGAAATAAAAAGGCTGACTGGTTTTGATGTTGCAGTCATTATTTCTGACACTCATGGACGAACACTAAGAGAAGGCGAGATAAACATTGCAATAGGGATCAGTGGCATGAAACCAATCAAGGACAGAAGGGGAGAAAAAGACCTTTTTGGATATACTTTGAGAATAAAGCAAACAGCAATTGCTGATGAGCTTGCTTCTGCTGCAGAACTCGTTATTGGGCAGGCAGACGAAGGAATCCCAGCAGCGATAATCCGCGGATACAAGTATCCCGAATCAAAAACAGCAACAGCAACCGAACTGATCAGACCAAAAGAAAAAGATTTATTCCGGTAAGTATACAACACTTGAAAATTCGCTAAATATTTTCAAGCAAACATTTTTGAAACCAAATTCACCATTTGAGAATTACCTCAATTCAAAACTATTCTAATTATCTTATTCTGGAGTAGCCAAAAAGAACATTACTGAAAAACGATAAGTAAACATTTTAAGATGAACTGAATTAGATAAGCTCGTCCAATGGTGCCGGGATAATATGCCGGGATTATGACAGACTAAGTGTCTTCCATCCTGTGGGCAGAGTGGATAATGCGCAGGCCTTGAGAGCCTGTGGACCCCTTGGGTCCGCGTGGGTTCAAGTCCCACTCCCGGCGCCTATTACGAATGAAACATAGTGTTAAGGGATAATTTCTGGTTTTTTTAAAAAAAAGGGTTCAGTTAGGGGTTATAGGCCCAAGAGTTTCAGAAGGTTGTTGTTTGCGATTAGTATTGCGAACAGTGAAGCCACAAGTGACATGACTGTTATCATTGTGTTCAGTGATGGCCCAGCTGTGTCTTTGAACGGGTCACCAACAGTGTCGCCTACAACTGCTGCTTTGTGTGCTTCCGACCCTTTTCCGCCGTGAACGCCAGACTCGATAAGTTTTTTGGCGTTGTCCCATAAGCCTCCAGCATTAGCCATTAATAGAGCGAATAGTAGCCCAGAGAAAATACTTCCAGCTAAGTATCCTCCTAAAGCTTGGATTCCACCGACAAAACCGACAAGCAACGTTACTGCAATCGTTAATATGCTCGGCGGCATCAGCTCTTTTAATGCACCTACAGTTGCTATGTCAACACACTTTGCATAATCGGGCTTTGCTTCAGGTTTTCCTTCTTTTAATCCAGGTATTTCTTTGAATTGTCTTCGAATTTCCGCAATCATTCTTTCTGCGTTTCTGCCTACTCCAAGCATAACCATAGCTGAAAACACAGCTGGCATGGCAATGCCTATGAAAGCACCCATTAACACGAGCGGGTTCATCAAGTCAAACGTAATAGTTACGCCTGCTTGACCTGCTTCCTCTGCAGTTTGTTTAAATGCTGCTAGAAGTGCAATTACAGTTAACCCAGCCGCACCTATCGCGAAACCTTTTGTGATTGCTTTTGCAGTGTTTCCAGCGGAATCAAGCTCATCAGTTATGCGGATTACTTCTTCGCCTAAGCCTGCTTGCTCGGCTATTCCTCTTGAATTGTCAACTATCGGTCCATAAGCGTCATTTGAGATTATAAGGCCCACTATTGAAAGCATTCCAAGCGCAGCCATACCTATACCATACAGTGCATAATCTATTCCAAGCGGTTCGCATAAGAAATAAGCAATCGTAGAAGCTACACCTATGCCGATAAGTGGTGGAAAGACACTGTGCAAACCATATGAAAAGCCGGTGATTATGTTAGTTGCGGTTCCGGTGGTTGAAGCCTGTGCAGTTTTTAACACTGGGGGCTTATCGTCTGAGGTGAAGTAGTCAGAAGTCATTCCAATTATCACTCCAGCAATTAACCCAACGACTGCTGCACCCCACAGTCGCCACTCATAATTCAGAAAATATGTAGCTAAAGCTGTTAAAATCACGAATATTGCACAAGTTACATACGTACCCATGTTAAGGGCTTTTCCCGGTTCTCCCTTTTTGCCAACTCTCACGGTCAATGCTCCTAATACAGCTGACAATATGCCTAAACCCGCAAAAACCAGTGGCATCTGCAAGTATACGCCAGCGGACTCTGGAAGCATATTGAGCACTTGTCCAAGAATTAGCACAGCGACTATACTCGCCACATAGGAGTCAAAAAGATCTGCGCCCATGCCTGCAACATCGCCTACGTTATCGCCTACATTATCAGCTATCACAGCCGGGTTTCGAGGATCATCTTCCGGTATTCCCAGTTCGACTTTGCCAACTAAGTCAGCACTAATGTCCGCTGTTTTCGTGTAGATTCCTCCACCAGCTTTAGCGAATAACGCTAATGCACTTGCGCCAAAGCTGAAGCCTAAAACGATGTGCGGATCTCCAGTAGCCCAGTAAACTATACTTATTCCAAGCAAACCAGCGCCGACAACTGCAAACCCCATGACAGCTCCACCACGAAAACCTATCGGGAATGCTTTGTTTAACCCGTTTCTGGCGGCATTAGCTGCTTTTGCATTTGCTTTTGTCGCAACTATTAATCCTAAATAGCCAGCAAGAGCAGAGCAGAAAGAACCAAAAAGATATGCTAATGCTATTGCTAAATGTTTCAGCAGATCTGCTTCTAGGCTCCATATTGGTGGAAAAGGTAGGAAAATAAACATTAAGACAGATACTACTCCGACAAACACTGCCAAAGTCTTGTATTCTCGTCTTATAAATGCATATGCGCCTTCAGTTATTGCCGCTGAAATTTCTTGCATTTTTTCAGTGCCGCTATCTTGTCTCTTCACATAATAATAGAAGTACAAGCCTACAATTATTGAGATCAATGCAGATATTGGCGCTATGAACCATGGATCAATCAACTTACATCACTTCTCCTTCGTTGATCTTATTCGTTTTTGGATATTCTTTACAATGATTTACAAAACATCTTATAAACTTATTTATCTGCAAGCGCTCTGCTTTAGAAAAGATTATAACCATTGTCTCTAAACAAGATACAGTTCAAGTCATTTAATGAGAGGGAGAAAATGTCGAAGTCATGGCATGCAATGGAAATTGAAGAAGCATTACAAGTCTTAAACACACAAAAAACTGGTCTGAGCCAAGAAGAGTTTGAGAAGCGCCTACAACAATATGGACCTAACGAGCTTAAGAAGGAAAAAGGAATTTCTCCAATAAAACTCTTCATAGAACAATTCAAAGATATACTCATCATAATATTGCTGATTGCAACAGGGCTTTCGATATATCTAGGCGAAGTCACCGATGCCATTGTCATTCTGGCCATAGTCATGGCTTGCGCAGTGCTTGGATTTGTTGAAGAATATAGGTCCGAAAAAGCCTTAGAAGCCTTGAAAAAAATGACTGCGCCCACAGCAATGGTTCTGCGTGATGGAAAAGAAGTTAAAGTTGACGCAAGCAACATTGTCCCGGGCGACATTGTCCTTTTATATGCAGGTGATAAAGTGCCTGCAGATGCTCGCCTTATTGAAGCCTATAATGTGAAGGTAGATGAAGCGCCACTTACCGGAGAATCTTCACCCGTAAACAAAGACACTGCAGCTTTATCTGAAGAAACTGGACTTGCTGAACGGCGGAACATGGTTTTTACGGGCACAGTGGTTGTTTATGGACGTGGAAAAGCTCTTGTGACCTCTACAGGAATGAATACGGAGTTTGGCAAAATAGCTAAAATGGTTCAAGTAACCGAAGAGGAAGAAACACCACTTGAAAAGAGGATGGCTTCTGTTGGCAAATGGATTGGAATATTGTCAGTTGCAGTATGCCTCGTTGTGGCAACAATTGGCATTATTGAAGGACGTGATATTCTCGCAATGGTTTTGTGGGGAGTTAGCCTAGCAGTTGCTGCGGTTCCAGAGGCTTTACCTGCAATCGTAACTGGCGCGTTGGCTGTAGGCATGTATCGCATGGCAAAAGTGAACACTATAGTTCGAAGATTGCCAGCCGTTGAAACTTTAGGCTGCACAAGCGTAATTTGCGCCGACAAAACTGGAACAATGACAAAGGGTGAAATGACCGTTCAAAGAATCTACGTGAATGGTCAAACAATAAAGGTTTCAGGCGTAGGCTATGAACCTGAAGGTGAATTTTTACTCGAAGATAAGAAGATTAATCCATCAAGTGAAGAGTTTCAAACTCTTTTGAAAATTGCCACCTTATGTAATGATGCTAAACTGGAGAAGGAACCTCAAAGCCAAAGATGGATAATTAAGGGCGACCCAACAGAAGGCGCATTAGTTGTAGCTGCAGCCAAAGCAGGACTATGGAAAGAAGAATTGGAAAAAGACGCTCCACGCATAGGTGAAATTCCATTCTCTTCAGAAAGAAAGTGCATGACAACAGTGCACATTGTCTCGGGAAAACGCAAATTAGCTTTCATGAAAGGCGCACCAGAAATAGTTCTAAGCAAATGCACAAAAATTCTTGTAAATGGCAAAGTGCGCAAAATAACTGAAGATGATCAAACGAAAATACTGAAGATAAATGAAGCTATGGCACTACAAGCATTAAGGAACTTGGGCCTCGCCTTCAAAGAATTACCAGAATCAGTCTCGACTTTCGACGAGAAAATTGAAAAGGATTTAATTTTCGTTGGAATAATGGGAATGATTGACCCACCACGCGAAGAAGTTAAAGACGCGATTTACCTTTGTAAGAATGCGGGTATTAACGTTGTAATGGTTACAGGCGACCACAAACTAACTGCTGTTGCAGTAGCAAAGGAACTTAACTTGCTTGGTGAAAACGAGTTTGAAGGCAAGGTGCTTACTGGTGAAGAAATGGACAAGATAACCGATGAACAGTTGAAGGAAATTGTTGAAAAAACAGTAATTTACGCCCGTGTTTCACCTGAACATAAAATGAGAATTGTGAAAGCATGGAAAGCCAGAGGCCATGTTGTTGCAATGACGGGTGATGGAGTAAATGATGCTCCTGCATTGAAAATGTCTGATATTGGCGTCTCCATGGGAATCACTGGCACAGAAGTCACTAAAGAATCGTCTGATATGGTTTTGACAGATGACAATTTTGCATCAATTGTAAAAGCAGTGAAAGAAGGACGAGAAATATACGACAATATTAAAAAATATTTGACATATCTGCTACGTTGCAATGTTATGGAAATTATTGTAATGACTGTGGCAATTCTGATTGTTCCATACCTGGCGGGTGGAGCATATGAAACTGGCACTTCTCCAGAAACTTCAGCTGCAGTTGCTCTTGTGGCCGTACAGCTCCTCTGGGTTAACTTGACGACAGATGGACTGCCTGCTATAGCTTTAGGAATTGATCCTGGCGACCCCGACCTGATGGAAAGAAAACCCAGAAATCCTAATGAAAGTGTCTTCACAAGAGATGTCAAGATATATCTAACAGTCGTACCGATTTTGATGTCTACACTGCTTTTGTATGGTTACCTAATGCACAAACCATGGCTACCTGCTACAATAGATCCGGTGACTGGAGCTGTTCTCCACGACCCCTTAAAGGAAGCTCGAACACAATTGCTTACTGCCATGATCTTAATGGAGTTAGCCAATGCTTTATCTGCCCGTTCACTGAAATACACAATCTTCAAAGTAGGTGTCTTCAAGAACAAGTTCCTTTGGATTGCAATATTTTCATCTCTCGCGCTTCAACTTCTAGTACTGTACACGCCACTACAGAATGTATTCTACGTTAACGCACCAGAACTTCAAGACTGGGCGTATGCAATATTTTTCACAGCGATAGTTTTCAGCTCATTGGAAACTGGTAAATACATTGCTAGCAAAAGACGTAAAACATAGCTAATAGCTTTGGAAAAACTTAAATTCAATAGTATATGAGAAACCGCAAATAACAGAAAAATGGAAGATTGAAAGAAAATGAGCGAAAAAACAGCAAATCCGGCACCACTCGGATTATTAGGCTTTGGAATGACAACAGTTCTTCTCAACTTTGTTCACAATGCAAGATTAGGACCGATCGACGGCATGATTCTTGGAATGGGAATATTTTACGGCGGTCTAGCACAGATTATCGCTGGCATATTAGAATATAAAAAGGGCAACACTTTTGGAACAACAGCCTTCACATCCTACGGATTATTCTGGTTATCCTTTGTAGCTCTAAATTGGCTTGGAACAGCTAACGTTGCTGCGATTGGAATATGGCCTTTCTCTTCCTATGGACCAGCTATACCCCAGTACAATACACCTTGGCTTGTCAGTCAAGAAGCATTTATGATATATTTCCTTATGTGGGGGCTTTTCACTCTCTTAATGTTCTTTGGCACTTTGAAGGCTAACCGTGCACTACAGTTTGTCTTTATGAGTCTTGCTATACTATTCTTTTTACTCACAATAAAATCCGCATTGCTTGCGTACACTTCAATCGCATCTGCTGACTTGGAATTGTTCACCCGCATAATAGGAGCTGAAGGAATCATCTGTGGATTAAGTGCAGTTTACCTAGCCATTGCAGAAATACTGAACGAAGCCCATGGAAAAACTGTGCTGCCAATATGTCCAGTAGGCTGAAAACATTCAAACTTCCCTTCATTTTTTTAAAGAAACAAAGTTCACCTTTCTGAAGGCATTTTCTTATTGTCTAGCCAATTGAGGAAAAATTTTGAAAATAAAGTGTGCTATTAGAAGCAAAAGTCAACAACAATTCTCATCTAAACAACCTAAACCTATATATATTCAGGTTTTTTCTACAAAAGAAAATCCAAATCCTCAATCCTAAAAAGTGATTAAAATGGCTAAAGAAGGAGTAGAAGTCTACAAAGAATTTGAAACTGACATAATTCCGCAAAACTGGAAAGACAAAATATGGGACAAAAATGACTTCAAGAAATGGCACCAGAACATCGTCAAAGAAAAAAAGTCAATTGAAGAATGGTGGGAAAAATGGGCAAACGAGATATTCTGGTTTAAAAAATGGAACAAGGTTTTAGATGATAGCAATCCACCATTTTATCGATGGTTTGTCGGCGGAGAAACAAATCTGGCATATTTGGGAACTGATTGGCAAATTGAACAGGGCAGAAAGAACAAATTAGCTTTGATATGGGAAGGCGAACCATGGGATGAATCATTACACAAACCACGAGAAATAAGAAAATTTACATATCATGATCTATTCAGAGAATCAAACATAATCAGCTATGCACTAAGAGAGAAATTAAACGTCAAAAAAGGCGAGATTTTAACGTTCTATTTGCCGATGATTCCAGAACTTCCTTTATACATGCTAGGAGTTCAGAGACTAGGAGCAAGACACAGCATAGTTTACAGTGGATTTAGTGCTGATGCCTTAGCAACAAGAGCCATTGACGCAGGCTCAAGAATCATTGTGACTGCAGATGGTTTCTATAGACGTGGGAAAATAATAAACCTTAAACCTATAGTTGATGAAGCTGTAAAGATTTGTGAACAAAATGGAGTTAAAATTGAAAAGGATATTGTAGTTAAAAGAGTTGGGCAAGATATACCTTGGAATGAACAGAGGGATGTTTGGCATCACGAGTTTGTCAAAGGTGTATCACCAAACGTGAATGTCCCTGCTGAAAAATGCGGTTCAGAAGATTTCTCATATATACTCTACACGTCTGGCACAACAGCCGCACCGAAAGGCGCCCAAATCTCTATAGGCGGTTATGCCGTTTCATTGTACACTACGTTGAAGCTTATATTTGATGTTCGCGAAGAGGATATTTATTGGTGCACCGCAGACATCGGATGGGTAACTGGGCATTCGTACATTGTTTACGGTCCATTACTCACTGGTTTAACCTCAATAATGTATGAAGGTTCACCAGATTATCCAGGAGCAGACAGATGGTGGAACATTATCCAAAGATATGGAGTAACCCTATTTTATACAACACCAACAGCAATAAGAATGCTAATGAAATTTCCCGAGGAGCTTGTTCGAAAGTATGATCTATCAACAGTACGCATCTGCCATTCTGTCGGTGAACCTATCAACCCTGAAGCATTTAGATGGTATTTTAAGAACATCGGTAAAGAAAACATTGTTGCCTCAAGCACTTGGTGGATGACAGAAACAGGACAGATGTTAACAGGACACTTTCCAGGATTAGGAAAAATATGCCCATTAAAGCCTGGAACAAATGGCTATCCTATCCCAGGAGTCACCATGGAAGTTCTCGATGACGACGGAAACATTTGTCAACCAGGCGCCAGAGGATATCTGGCTATCACATCACCATGGCCTGGTATGCTGATGACATTATATAAAAGTCCCCAAAGATACGTTGACGTTTACTGGTCGAGGTTTAAAGGTAAAATGTACTTCTACACTGGCGATTTCGCAATTAAAGACCAAGATGGATATATCTGGGTCTTAGGCAGAGCGGACGATGTCCTCAAAGTTGCAGGTCACAGGATTGGAACAGCAGAAATTGAATCTGCAATGATTAAGCATCCAGCAGTGGCCGAATCGGCATGTGTGGGTAAAAGCGACCCAGTGAAGGGAGAGACACCGTTTATTTTTGCAGTTCTTAAACACGGCTATTCACCAACCCAAGAGCTTTCAGAAGAGCTAAAGAAGCATTTGAGAAGTACAATTGGTCCACTTGTAGCATCCGATGCTACAATAGCCTTTGTTGATTCAGTTCCTAAAACAAGAAGCGGTAAAATCATGAGAAGACTGTTAAGGGCAATTATTGGAGGAGCAGCCATTGGAGACGTAACCACATTGGAAGACGGTGTAGCCGTTGAAGAAGCAAAGAAAGCTTATGAAAGTGTCAAAACTGCTCTAGAGCAAAAGGAAGGCTAAGCCACCTAATTGTGCAACTTTTTTTATTTTTTATTTATTACAGTGAAGCTAGGATAGTTCAAGTGTTATTTTGGCAATTTCACCTTCAAACGGCTCCATTTTAAAGCCTTTCTCAGTGCATAAATGAACCATCTTGGTATTGCTTGACATTGTGTAACCATAAATTATATTCAAACCCATATCCCGACCAATTTCGATGATATAATCAATTAACTTTGAACCCAATCCAAGCCCCTGCCATTGATCGCCTACGAGAACAGCAAATTCCCCTCTCTTCCCTCCAGGCTCAAGCAATAATAATACGACACCAATAATTTTTTTCCTATCTTTCTGTATCTCAGCGACTATTGCGATTTCGCGGTCATAATCCAAATTGCAATATCTCGTCAAAGTTTCGTGGGAGACTTCGCTAAAAACTTGGAAAAATCTGAACTGCATTGTTTCTTCAGAAAGAGACTGGTATAATTCTTGCAGCAAAGCTTCGTCTTCAGGTTTTATAGGACGCAGTAATACTGGAGTCTCATCTTTCAGCGTCCAACTAGTTACGTATTTTCTTGGGTAGGGAGCAATCACAAGGTGCTCATGAGGCGGAGTGCCATGAAGAATTTTTTCTGGATCTATGATTATTCGGGCGTCAACCGCCACAGCGCTATTCTCGTCAACAATCAGTGGATTAATGTCTATTTCCTTTATCTCTGGAAAATCTATTACCAGCTGAGAAAATTTGACCAATATCTCTTCAAGAAGCTTTGTGTTAAGTCGATAGCCACTTGCTTCCAAATGTTTGCAGATTCCAGTTTTTTCCATAAGCCGTTTTGCAAGTATCTGATTTAATGGTGGAAATCCTATACTTATATCTTTGAACAATTCTGTCGTAATTCCGCCCATTCCAAAAACTATTACTGAGCCAAATTGCATGTCTCTTTTCGACCCTATTAACAGTTCGCAGGTTTTCTCCCGAATCATTGGTTGCACGGCAACACCTTGAAAAGTCGCATCGGAACTGTACCCTTTAACATTTTCTACAAGTTCATTAAAAAATGTCTTAACTTCAAATGGTGACCAAACATTCAGAATAATTCCCTGAGCCTTCGTTTTGTGTGTTATCTGAGGTGACAGCGCCTTCATGACAACTGGATATCCAAGCATGGAAGCTATTTCTTCAGCTTCTTCAGGAGTTTTCGCCACAAGCGTTTTTATTGTTGGAATTTTATACGCTTCAAGAAACTGCAGAGATTCAAGAATATTAAGGACATTTCTCCCTTCATTAAGGGCTCTTCTCAGTATCTCCTTAAGAAAAGTTGGGACGGACACTTCGATAGGAAGCTCTTCTGGAGTTTGATACAAAAGCTCCAAGTTTTGAGTGTAGCTATACATATGCATAAAAGTGGAAACAGCTTGCTCTGGAGTTGCAAATGTTGGGATCGCATTCTTCCGCAATATTGTCATAGCTCTACGACAAGAAGGATCTTCACCCATCAATGATGTGAGAATCGGTTTTCTAGTACGCTTTGAAAGCTCCACAATCATCTTTGCCGTTGTAAGCGGATCAGAAGCCCCTTGCGGAGTGTATATTACTAGAAAACCATCAGTGTTTGGGTCTTTGAAACATATTTCCATAACTTTTTTGAACCTTTCCGGGGTGGCTTCCTCTAAAATGTCAATTGGATTCATAATGCTGCAATATGTGGGCAAAATATTCTTTAAGGCTTGAACTGTTTCATTGCTTAACTGTGAAAGCTTCCCACCTTTGACTATCAAGAAGTCAGTAGCCATAATTCCAGGTCCACCAGCATTGGTGATTATCGTAAGATTTGGACCTTGAGGGTTAGGTTGCATGGCTAACGCTTCAGCGCAGTTAAAGAGATCATTTATTGCTTCAACACGAATAATTCCCGCGCGCCTAAAAGCAGCATCATAAACAGCATCCTCTCCACATAATGCACCAGTGTGGGAAATTGCTGCTTGTATACTTTCAGGGAATTTTCCAGCTTTCACCACGACTATGGGTTTGGCTCTGGCAAATCCTCTGGAAGCACTCATAAATTTCCGTGCATTCTTAATAGATTCCACATAAAGCACAATGCTTCTAGTTTGGGGATCAACTCCAAAATAGTCAATTAAGTCTCCAAGATCAACATCTAACATTGATCCTGTTGAGACGACGGAGCTGAAGCCTATTTGGGCTTCTGATGCCCAGTCAAGTACTGATGCACATAATGCTGCACTTTGAGAAATGAATGCTATTTTTCCTGCATTAGCCGCTTTGTTTGCAAAAGTGGCATTCAATTTTATTTTTGGTCGCATGATTCCAAAACTGTTCGGTCCTATGATTCGCATGCCATACTTGTCTTTAAGCTCAATAATTTGCTTTTCAAGCGCCTCACCCTCTCTTCCAGTTTCTCTGAAACCTGCAGAAATAATTATCACTCCGGAAACGCCTGCTTTTCCGCATTCCTCAATAATTTGCGGAACCGTATGTGCTGGTGTCGCTATTACTGCAAGGTCTACTTGCCATGGGATTTTTGCTATGTTTGGATATGCTGTTATGCCCTGTACTGTGGATCTGAAAGGGTTAACTGGATAAACTGCTCCGTTATATCCTACACCTATTAGATTTCTTAGAAGCTTAGCTCCAACAGAGCCTTCTCGCTCACTGGCACCGATAACAGCAATTCTACGTGGATTGAAGATTTTGTCAAGGTTTTCGGTGCCCACTCTTGAAAATTTCCCCCTCCTTCGCAGAAGAGTGCTTTACATATAGTACAGTATATAGTATTAATA
>CAZAXN010000034.1:0-14501 GCA_964489195.1 uncultured Candidatus Bathyarchaeia archaeon | reverse complement strand
CACCGCATGATGTTCCAGCATCAGAATTCATCAAAAAACTAGCCACTTACCTGAAAGAAAATGTTGATGAAATATCTGTGCCTTCATGGGCTAGTGTTGCAAAAACTGGCTCTCATGTTCAGAGACCACCACAAAACCAGGATTGGTGGTATATCCGCTGTGCTTCATTGTTGCGCAAAATCTATGTTCACGGTCCAATAGGAGTGGAAAAGTTAAGAGCAGAATATGGAGGAAGAAAGGACTTCGGTGTTAAGCCAGAGCACGTAGTGAAGGCTGGCGGCGGGACGATAAGGAAAGCTTTACAACAGTTGGAAACTGCGGGGTTGATTGAAACAATAAAGCCTAATGGAAGGAGAGTAACGCGGGAAGGCCGAAAGATTCTGCATGAATTAGCCGAACAAATTCATAAAACATTAGAAAAAGAGCACCTACAGTTAGAGAAGTATCAGAAGAGTGAGTGAATTGGCAGAGGATGAGCTGGAAGAACTTCGCAAAAGAAAGCTATTGGCTTTACAGCAGAGATTAGCTGAGGAACAACAGCAAGCTCAAATGGAGCGACAGATGGAACAGCAAAAGCAAGTTTTACTGAGGAAAATATTAACTCCGGAAGCTAGACAAAGGCTTACAAATCTAAAAATGGTTAGACCAGATTTTACAAATCAGCTGGAGTTGCAGCTCATTCAGCTGGCTCAGCAGGGGAAACTGCCTATTCCGTTGGCAGATGAGCAATTGAAGCAGATACTAGTCCAACTGCAAACACAGAAACGTGAAACAAAAATAAGAAGGATGTGAACATGGCGAGAAATAAGCCAACTGCAAAAAAAAGAAGATTAGCAAAAGCTGGGAAGCAGAAAAAAGCTGTCCCAACATGGGTAATAGCTAAAACAGCTGGAAAATTTAGAGCACATCCTAAAAGGAGACAATGGAGAACCATAAAAATAAAAGCTTAGGAGAAATGGTTTAAATGGAAGAAGAAAATAAGAAGGAAGAACAGAAAAATGTGGAAGAACAAGAAAAGCATGAGGAACCAATCGAAGTCTCTGAAGAAGAGGAAGTTGAAGGAATAGCTGGGGAACGAGAGGAAGAAGCAGGAATCGCCGAAGAAACCGAGGAAGTTTCAAAAGAAGAAATGCCGACGCCTGCAAAAGAGGAAGAAGTAAAGCCGCCCTCCCGTGAGGAGAAAGTGGAAGAAGAGGAAGAAATAGTTGAAGAAAAAGTTTACACAATTCCATTAGGTAAAATATGGATTATGCCCCAGAATAAGAGGGCGCCTAAGGCTATGAGAATGATTAAGGATTTTGTAACGAAGCATATGAAGTTGGAAGCCAGAAAAGAAGAGGGGGAGGAAGAAGAGCCTAAGAGGCTTATAATTAGCAATGAGGTTAATGCAAGAATCTGGAAGCGGGGTATTGAAAAGCCTCCGCGAAATATACGAGTGCGGGCTGCAAAAGATAAAGAGGGCAATGTCACTGTTTACTTGGCTGAAGGAGACTGATTCTTGGCTGTTTACCTATGCGATCTTGTTGGAAGTGCAAGCATAGGTGTGTACTCACTTGCAACAGACAAGATAGTTATAATTCCGAAACTTGTTCCACCCAGAAAAGCTGAAATAATAAGTGAATGGCTAAAAGTTAAATTAATTCACACAACGATTGGAGGTTCAATCCTCATAGGAGCGCTAGTATCTGCAAATTCAAATGGGATTTTGCTCCCTCATTTTGTTAGAGAAGAAGAAGTTCAAGCCATAAGATCTGTTTTTGAAGGAAACATAGCTGTGATGGAGCAAAAGAAAACAGCTCATGGAAATATGGTTTTAGCAAATGATTACGGCGCAATTGTTGACCCTAGGTTGAAGGAGCATGATGCAAGAGAAATCTCTGACGTTTTAGGCGTAGAAGCTGTTCCAAGCGAAATAGCTGACTTGCCCTATGTTGGATCATTAGCTGTAGCCACAAACAAGGGAATAGTAGCTCATCCACTTTTGAAGGATCCGGAAAGAAAGCTCTTGGAGGAAGTGCTTAAGGTTCCAGTTGACGTGGGCACTATCAACTGCGGCATACCCTACGTTGGAACTGGCTTAATTGGCAATAGTCGTGCAGCTATAGTAGGTTCCTTAACTACAGGACCCGAGATATTTATAATAGGGAATGCCTTGGATGTTGTGAAAGAGGATGATGCATATGAAAGTCTTCAGAGTTATAGGTGAAATTCAGAAACCAAATTTGAAAACGTCATTCAGAAAAGAAGTTATCGCCCTTAAACCTGAACATGCCGCTGAAAAAGTTTACGCTGACTTAGGAAGTAAGCATCGTGTAAAACGTTTTCACATAAAAATAGTCAGCGTTGAAGAGATTTCACCTCAAGACATAAAAAATCCAATACTGAAGAAACTAGTAACTGGAGAATAAAAAATTGGCAAGTAAAAACGAAGAAGAACTACGCAAATTAAGCGTTGAACTGCGATATCTCGAGCAAACAGCTGAAACCATACAGTCTAGGATAAACATGATAAACGCTGTAATAGCAGATTTGACCTATGCGAGCATGACACTTGAAGGCATAGAGAAAGAAAAAGAGAACTCAGAGCTTTTCGTTCCCATAGGCGGCAACTCTTACATCAAAGCCAAACTTGAAAATCCAGACAAAGTCATCGTTGGAATGGGTGCAGGCGTCTCAATCGAGAAAACATTACCTGAAGCAAAGGAAATGATTAAAAAACGCTTGGAAAACATGGACAAGACAAGATTGTCGCTTCAGCAGCAACTAGCCCAAGTTGCAGGTCGAATCAATGAAGACAGAGAGAAATTTGACAGTTTAGTCGCTGAAATGAGAGGAGAGAAAGCCGAAAAAGATGTTTGAAAAACTGAAGGCTGGACTGAAGGGGCTTATAAACAAAGTCACAACAACAGAACTTAAAGCAGAAAACCTCCGCCCCCTACTTTCTGAGTTTAGAATAACTCTCGTAGAAAATGACGTTGCCCTTCCAGTAGCAGAACAAATATGCGATAATATGGAGAAACGCTTGAATGGAATTCAAGTTAAGCGACTTGAAGACCGCAAGAAAATTATAGAGGAAAACTTGCGAGAAACGCTTCTAGAAGTCATGTTAACAAACAATAAAATTGATTTGTTAAAAGCTATTGCAGAAAAGCGCAAGAAAAATGAGCCATTTGTCATAGTTTTTGTTGGAATAAATGGGACAGGAAAAACCACAACCATTGCTAAAGTTGCCCGCTTTATAAGCAAGAATGGCTATTCTGTTGTTCTTGCGTGCAGCGACACTTATCGAGCAGGCTCAATTGAACAGTTGGAAGAACACGCAAAGCGCTTAGGAATCCGAATGATAAAACACAAATATGGTGCAGACCCAGCAGCAGTAGCTTATGATACGATTAGTCATGCCAAAGCCCATGGGGTAAATGTGGTTTTGATTGATACTGCAGGTAGAATGCAGACGAATAGAAACTTAATGAATGAACTTGAGAAGATAAAGCGTATAGTAAACCCCGATTTAACAATTCTGACAGTGGATTCTCTTACAGGGAATGACGCAGTTATGCAGGCTGAGGAGTTTCACACAACCGTGGGCGTAGATGCGACAATATTGACAAAGGTTGATGCAGACGTGAAAGGCGGTTCAGCATTAAGTGTGACTTACATCACAAAAAAACCAATTCTATTTATTGGAACAGGGCAGAGATATGGTGATTTAGAAGAATTCAATCCAGAGAAATTCGTCCAAATGATACTGAAATAACCTGTGAGAATCAACCATAGGTTTTTCATTTTTCTAATAGCTTTAGCAGTATTGCCTTCGCAGAATAAAGTCTATTTGCACTCTGCTCATATATCACTGATTTTGGGCTTTCAATAACGTCTCCACTTATCTCATAGCCTCTATGAATCGGCATGTCATGCATAATGTAAGCGTTACTTTCCTTTAGCAATTCCTTGTTTATTTGGTATGGCATCATAAGTTTGATACGCTTTTCCTTTTCTGCGGCAAATTTTGGGTCTAGAAAGAATTCCATGTCGATCCAAGTGTCTGTGTAAACAAAATCTGCATCCTTGACAGCTTTTTTGGCATCAAGCGTAGTCTCATATAACCCAGTTCTTTTGGCATTTTGTAATAGTTCTTCATCTCTGGCTGGTTCGTTGAAAATGGGTGTTACAGTAGTTATCTTCACTCCTGTTTTCGTGCATCCTTCAACAAGCGAATTACAAACGTTATTATGAATGCCTACATAAACCAACTTCACACCTTTCAGTGTACCTTTTTTTTCCTTAATCGTGATCAAATCTGCAATCGCTTGAGTTGGATGATACTTTTCGTCGCATCCGTTAATTACAGGGACAAGCGAACCTTTAGCCATCCTCAGCAAATCCGCATTCTTCAGAAGTCTAGCCATTATACAATCAACATTACGCGACAAATACTGCGTCTCATCATAAATGTCAGCTAGCGCGAAATTTGTGGTTCTCCAATCAATGTAAAGAGCATGTCCACCAAGCTGGGTCATGGCAACCTCAAACGAAACCCTAGTCCTAGTAGAAGTTTTCTGAAAAATCAACGCCAAAGACTTGCCATCTAACGCTGTCCGATATTTTTTTGGATTATGCTTGACTTCAATGCCCTTGTCAATAATTTCCATAATTTGTTGGCCAGACAAATCCTTAAAATTGATTAAGTGCATACTGATCACCATTTCATACAAACCTAAAACGTGAAATATAAAACCTTTTTGAACGCGTAACTCTATTCTGAAGGTTATTTAGTCCTTGTCACAAACAACATATTCACATGTTCATTTTCGCAGAATTTTTCTCCTGAAACTCCAGAGTATGTTGCAATAATTTCAAATCTACTCTCAATTAACATTTTCTTTAATGTCGAAAAGTAAATCCACCTTAGTTTGTGTTCCCTTAACTGCAAATCCACCTTATCGTTTTCTTTAATCAAATATATGGGTTCTCCAAACTATGACATTCCGATTTTTTGGATGGCGAGTATTGCATTCTAAAATAAGCAATTGGAGCTTTTTCTCGCTTAGCATATGCCCTAAGCGAATCGTGTTCAAGTAGTCTTCGTTAATTTTCTTAGCGTTTCTCGCATTAAAGATGAAAAGTCCATTCCTCTTCAGTACTTTGTTTAATTCCTTGAAGAATATCTGTTTTTCCTTATTTGTCACCAAGCTGGAAAAGGCTTGTCCTAAGCATATTGCCGCATCAAACTTTTTTAGGATAACTTTTTCGATGTTTTTCATATCTCCTTGTATGAATTTGACTCTTGCTTTCTTGTCTTTCTCTTTGACTACTTTCAGCATGGTTGGGCTTATGTCAACACCTGTTACTTCATATCCTAATTTACTCAATCTTATAGCATGATTCCCAGTTCCACATCCAAGGTCAATAATTTTTTTGCAACAGTGCTTCCTAAACATTTCATTCAGAAACTCTACATCAGAATCGTAATTGTACTTTCCCCAAATTTTGTCATATAATTTTGCTTCTAGGCTAAACTTATCTTCCATTTCAAGCTCCTCTTCAAGCATAATTTGTTTTTGTGTTTTAAAATTAACGTTAATTTCATAACCAACGATGCTTCACATTACTACAGAAACATCCAAAACATGGAGGCAAAAAGTATAATACTAGTTGTCGCCTCAAAAAAGGATGCTGCAAGCATAAATATCGCCAAAAAAATACTAGAATACTATCCATTCCAAAAAACCATAACGAGTTATCAAGGAAATCCAATATATAGTGCTACAATTGCTGATAGAGAAGTCAAACTTATGATTTTAAATGAAGAATCAATATATGCACAAAATCTTCCAGATTCTTTCAGCAATCTGAAGATTGTAATTTTCATTTCAAGGCACAGCAGCGTAAGCGGCACTCCAACTTTGTCAGTACATCCCCCAGGCAATTTAGGCGAAAAAGCAGAGTTAGGCGGTCTTCCAAGAAAAATCTCAATTTCACCTGCGAATGCAATGAAAAACACGCTGAAAGCTATGGCGAAACTTAAGGAAGAAATGAATCTTAACTATGAAGTTTCCTATGAATGCACCCATCATGGGCCTTCATTAAATGTGCCTGCAATGTTTGCTGAGCTTGGGAGTTCACCTACGCAATGGAGTGATTCAAACGCTGCTGAGGTTGTAGCCAACGCAACAATGGAGGCTGTTTCAAAATTTGGCAAATTTCAAGATAAGGTTGCACTTGGTATAGGTGGGCCTCACTATAATATGAAGTTCACTCGAATGGCTTTGGAAAGCGAAATTGCTTTTGGTCACATAATCCCTAAATATGCTATTTCATGGATACACGTTGAAATTCTTCAACAATGCTTTGAAAGAACATTGGAAAAGACTGAACTTGCAATTTTAGATTGGAAGGGAATAAAAGGCGAAGATAAACCAAGGCTTGTTGACATGCTTAAAGAATTGGGTATTCAATGGAAAAAAGTTTAGCATTGTAAGAGGGAAAAGTTAATAGAAGTGTTCAGATTTATCTATCGAAGCCTATAAAACTATTATATCGCATTAAGATGTTTAGGGTGCAATGAACAATGGGATTAAGATCATTCCTAGCACAATGCGCAAAAACACTAAAGTTAGCTACAAAACCTGGAAGAAGTGAGCTTTGGCTATCAATAAAAATATGCATTCTCGGCATAGGTGCGATTGGAATAATAGGATTTATCATCAAACTGGTATCTAACACTTTGCAAACTTGAGTTTAGAAGGAAAGACTCATGGAAAAACACGAAGAGCATTCGACAAAGATTTTTGCTGTAAAGACAACAACTGGACAGGAAAGAAATGTAGCTAGGCTTGTTGCTGCAAAGATTGAAATGAATAATATACCCATAAAAGCGATTCTTGTTCCAGAAACTCTGAGAGGATACATCTTCATCGAAGCTGAAGGACCCCACTTTGTGGAAGAAGCCATTGGCGGCATAAGGCATGTACGTTCTCGGGTTCCTGGAGTTGTAAGCTTTTCTGAAATTGAAAGATATGTTGTTCGAAAACCAATAATTGAAGAACTAAGTGAAAATGACATAGTAGAAGTGACAGGTGGGCCATTCAAAGGAATGCGTGCAAAAATAACGCGTATAGACAAAACTAAAGGAGAAGTTACACTTGAGCTTCTAGAGGCAACTTTTACCTTGCCAATAACTGTCCATTCTGATTATGTAAAGATGGTGGAAAAAGCAAAAACAGAAAGTGAGGAAGCGTAAAATGGCTGATAAGAAAATTGTTGAATTACTTGTAAGCGGTGGGCAAGCAACAGCTGGACCGCCATTAGGTCCTGCCTTAGGTCCTTTAGGCGTAAACGTAATGATGATTGTAAACAGAATAAATGAGCTTACGAAAGATTATGCTGGAATGAAAGTCCCAGTAAAAGTCGCTGTTGACCCAGAAACAAAAGTATTCGACGTCAGCGTTGGAACACCCACAACATCAGCCTTAATTGTCAGCGAATTAAAAATAGAGAAAGGTTCCGGAACGCCTCACTCAACGAAAGTAGGAAATCTCACAATGGAACAAGTGTTGCGCATAACAAAAATAAAACGCCACGAACTTTTGGCAAAAAATCTAAAATTAGCTGCAAAAGAAGTTTTGGGCAGTTGTGTAAGTATGGGAGTGACAGTTGAAGGGAAAGATCCACGTGAGATTCAGAAAGAAATTGATGAAGGCAAATATGATGGTGTGCTTAGCAAAAGCGAGGCGTAAGAGAATATTTTTATAATCCCATTTAGTTTCCTCAATGACACGAGGTCTCAAAATGTCCTTAGACACAAAAACAGTATTAAATGCAGTTAGAGAGGCAAAGGAAAAATCTAAAAAAAGAAATTTTAATCAATCCATAGAACTCATCATAAATCTCAGAGACATAGACATGAAATCCTCAGAAGGCAAGCTGCAAGAAATCATAGAGCTACCTTATTCACCAGTAAAACAAAACAAAATATGCGTGATAGCCTCAGGAGAATTAGCCCTAAAGGCAAGAAGGGCAAATGCAGACCTCGTTGTTGAAAGAGCTGAACTTGAAGGATTTGCTGGAAAAAAGCATGAATTAAGAAAAATCGCCAATGAATATGACTTTTTTATTGCAGAAGCGCCATTAATGCCACTAGTAGGTAAAGTTCTAGGTCCGGTATTAGGACCTAGAGGAAAAATGCCCATCCCAGTCCCACCTACGGCAGACATAGCGAGTTTGATAGAGAAACATCGTAAAACAATCCTTGTTAGAATGCGTAATCAACCAATCTTACAATGCCGTATTGGATCAGAAAACATGAAAGAAGAAGAAATAGCTGAAAATGTTCAAGCTGTTTTAAGGGTTATAGAAGGAAAACTTAAAAGAGGAATTAAAAACATCAAGCTAGCCTATGTGAAAACGTCTATGGGCACACCAGCAAGAATTAAGCCATAAAAGAGGAAAACTGATGCCATCACAACAAGTTTTACAGGAAAAACTCAGCGAAATCGAAGAGATAACTCAATTAATAAAAAATCATAAAGTCATAGGGATTGCTAGTCTCCAAAAAGTTCGTGCAGCACAACTTCAAGAACTCAAGAAAAAACTGTCAGACAAAATGTATATGAGGGTAATAAAAAATACGCTCATGAAAAGAGCAATTGAAAATTGCAAAGAAAAAACAGAACTGGAAAAGCTTGAAGAACACTTAACAGGGTCAAATACTTACATTTTCACCAATCTGAACCCATTCCAACTAGTTTTACTCTTAGAAAGAGGAAAAGTAACAACAACAGCTAAAGCTGGAGACATTGCAGCTTTTGATGTAATAGTTCCTGCTGGAAATACTGGACAGCCACCTGGTCCAATAATAAGTCAGTTAAATGCTGTTGGTTTGCCTACGAGAATTGAAGCTGGGAGTGTTTGGATAAATAAGGGTACGCTAGTTGTTAGAAAGGGCGAAGTTATTTCAGAAAGGCTCGCAAGTGTACTATCAAAACTGGGAATAAAACCAGTTGAGGCAGGTTTAGCAGTAAAGGTTGCGTATGACGATGGATTAATTATAACTCAAGAACATCTTCTGACAGATTTAAATAAAACCAAGCAGAGTTTAGGAAAAGCTTACGCAGATGCCTTTACATTATCCATAAATGCAGCTTATCCGACAAACGAAAACATAATACTGCTTATTCAAATAAGCCATAAAGAAGCCTATGCCCTTTCGCTTGGTGCTGTTATACCCACAAAAGAAACAATAATTGACTTAATTAGAAAGGCACACATGGAAATGTCAAGTTTAAATGGTTTCATCAAAACTGGAACCGAAACCAAATGAGGAATCTGCGCGCGCTTTTTTCTGATGAAATAAACTGGATACTTCACGCATATTATATCAAATAACCTTTAAAATTGAGTTAGGCTTCTTTTAGTCCGGGTTAGAATGGAACGAAAATGGGACATGAAGAACGTAGATTTAGAATTGCTCAGTGTAAAGTTAGAAGATTTTTTTAAAGAAAGAAGATTTCAAATCATAAGTGAAAAAACATCTAGAAATTATAAGATCACTGTTGGCAATTCTCCTTCCTTTAAACTCCTCGGTCTTGTAAGTGTAGTTGTAGAAGGAAGACCTGATAATTTTTCAGTAAAACTGGAATTTCAGGAGAGGAGAAGACGATATTCAGGATATGGTAGTTTTTTGCTGAGCCTATTTGGTGGAGGAATCTTATTGCGTCAAGAAGCTGAATCAGACGAAGCTTGGATGCGGATAGAAAAAGAATTTTGGCCGTATGTTGAAAATTTAGTCTTATATTTGGCTAATACTGCGAAACCCTCTAGTAATAGTGAAAGTTAACAAGTAAAAGTTTATATTGTAAGCTTGATTACTTCAAGCAAAAGCGTTAGTTTCCTGCTATGGAGAAAATAAAAAAAGTTAAAATAGTTGAATGAAGAGGTTGAAAGATATGGAATACGTTTATGCGGCGATGCTCCTTCACAAAGCTGGAAAAGAAATAAATGAGGAAAACTTGACGCAAGTTTTGACAGCGGCAGGCATAAATGTTGATGCTGTGAGAGTTAAAGCATTAGTGGCCTCTTTAGCAGAGGTCAACATTGAAGAGGCAATTAAATCCGCACCGACAATGATGGCTGCACCTGCAGCAGCACCTACAACTGCAGCTGCACCAGTGGCTGAAGCTAAACCAAAAGGTGAAGAGAAGAAAAAGAAGGAAGAGGAAGAGAAAGCTAAAGAAGAAGCAGCGCTTGAAGGTTTAGGCGCCCTGTTTGGCTAGACTGATTTTTCTTTAATTTTTGTTGATAACATCTTATAGAGCATTATCGGTAGCCATCCACATATTATCATCAACGTTCCAGGAAGTGCACGTAATGCATAGTTCAACATTAATATTTCAAAAATGGAAAACGATGTTGCCATTGCAATTAATGATATAATCGCAAAGTTTTTTCCAAATTTTTTCATAGTTTGTATGCCAATCAGTCCAGCAAAGAAGAAGTCGCCTAATCCTAATGACATGTAAATCATCCCTTTTTCTGATATTATTGTGGGAATTGTTGGAATCGAAACTAAAACTGGAAGTCTAAGTTCACTAACGTGTATTGCTGCAGAAACCATAGTGCCAGTGTACAAAACTAAAATTATATCCATTATCGTCAGAAGCCCAACGAAAATTAGTGTTGTTCTCCATATGAACAAGCTTCCAAGATAAAGAATGATCAAGATTGCGAAAATTATTCCATAAAGGTTTAGGAGATAAGGAAACCATATTGGTGTTCTGCTGAAAAATGTGTATAGAAGTATGAATAATGCAGGCGGCAACGCAGCTAAATACCATCTTTCGCCAACATTTTTCCTATGTTCTTCATAAAAAAGTGCTCCTAGGGTAAAAGTGAATAGACCACAGAAGGTCAATGCTCCAAAAGTGACTGTGTCATTCTCAGCGAGATTGAATATAATCCCAATTATTGCTAAAGGACTAATTATGAGAAATGCTATGTAGAAAAGTTTGGCTTTTGTTTTTTGTAAATCTGAGAAAACGAATGTGAATGTGAAGAGTAGCATAGAATAAGCGAAAAGAAAAATGAACATTATTGCCATCTGTGGAATAAACACTACAAGCGAAATTGTTATGCTTATGGCTGCGACAAGCAAAACAGCGTCTCGTGTGTTAAATTCTCTCTCTTCTACCACTTTCTTTAATTTGTTCTCAACCTTACCGTCCAAAAGCATTGCAACTAAAGCAACTATGAAAAGCGTCAAGGGCATAGCAATGTCGAAATACATAAACACACCTAAATAAAACAGGCATTTAAACCTTAAAGACCAAAATGTTCGTTCAATATGGCCAAAGATGCAACAAGCGCTTCTTCAGTTCGAATAGTTTCTGTTCCCTGCCTTGGAATGGTGTTAATAACAAAATCCATAGCATCATCCAAATTAAATCCTTGATTTTTGAATATTTCATATAATCCGCATGTAGGCGCACCAAACATCACGAGAAGAGTGTTTGCCCTCTTCCATCTGTCAGCTATTTTTTCTTTCACTTTTTCAAATGGAACCCCATATTTGGAGGTGGCAATGGTTAAGTCGAAATTCCTCTTCTCAATTTTCGTCATAAAACTTTTTTCTACGGCAACCCTGTAACCCCAATATACTGGTATTTCATTACGGTTTACAATTTCAACCTCAACTCGCATTCCAACCATTCTAATTTTTACTGTTACCCTTTTTCCTATAGAAAGTTGCTTGTTCGAGATTAATGCCAATTGCTCAACTCCTATGTCTATGAGTGTGCCTTCTTTTGTTTTTGATACTGTTACACCTTCTCGACACTCGTCAATTTTCAGATACTTCAATCTACGATTTAGTGGGTGATGCGGCGTTCTTAATGGTGGAAGTATCCCAGCATACTGCAGTTCTGGCTTAATCTTGAAAAGTCTTTTCCGCAAATATTGAGGAGTCTCCATGTATTCGAGCAAGGTGGCTATCAAATTCGCATCTATTGTTTGGTCAATTTTTGCATTATCCATATAAATTATAATTTCATCAGCCCTAAAAATTGCAGCAGTTCGCCCAATTAACCCGATTTTTGAGGTTTTTTCGCGTAAGTGTGGAATGTCAGATACTACTGATGCAGGTATAGCTATGGACAATCTTTTCTTATTCAATCTGTGTTTTCGCCTCTACTGCATAAAACAGTTATTATCGAGCATTTACTTAAAAGCTAAAAACATAATAATTAACTTTTAGAAGAAAAGTGAGAAAAATTGAAAATGAAAAATTTGGATAATCTCAGCGATATTAAAAGAGTTGATAAAAGCAATATGCTTTCTTTTTGTGTCGAGGCATCTGAACATTATGGAGAAGCTGCACAGTTAGCCGAAGCTGTTTCGATTAATTATTCAAAGCCTGAATCAATCATTGTAGCTGGCATGGGTGGATCAGCTATAGGTGGAGAACTCTTGAAAGAGTGGGCAAGAGACAAAATAGCTGTTCCCATTGAAGTTTGTCGAGAATACTTATTGCCACGATATGCAGGCAAAAACTCTCTTGTGTTTGTTGTAAGCTATTCTGGAGAAACTGAAGAATCTCTCGGCGCATTTCTTGACGCTGTTAAGCGGAGATGCATGATTATTTGCATAAGCTCTGGAGGAGCGCTGCAAGATTTTGCTGAAAAACTAAGTATTCCACATCTGCTTGTTCCCTTAGGAATGGCTCCACGAGTATCACTTCCTTACTTGTTCATGCCTTTACCGATAATTTTGGAGAAGGTTGGTTTAGTTTCACAAGTAGCTCCAGAGATTTCAGAAACTGTCAGAGTTTTAAAGTATGTTGCTGATTCAAACTCACCTGAAAAATCGTTAAGAGAAAACTTTTCCAAAAAGCTGGCATCAAAAATCTGTGATACTATACCTGTTATCTACGGGTTTGGAATTTATCGGGCTGTTGCGCAACGGCTTAAGACACAGTTTAATGAGAATAGCAAGATTCCAGCTAAATGGGAGTTTTTTCCTGAGCTTAACCACAATGAAATCGTCGGTTGGGAAGCGGCAAACGAACTTGCAAAACATTTTTCAACAATCTTAATTCGAGATCCTGACGAAGCAAAGCCAATGCGTCAACGAATAGAAGCTACTAAAAAGTTGATTAGTAGAAAGTTAGTGAAAATTCTCGAAATTCAGAGCATTGGCAAAAGTGAACTGGCAAAAATGTCTTCTGTAATCTGCATAGGCGATTTTACAAGTGTTTATTTAGCTATACTTCGCGGCATAGACCCCACACCAGTCAAAAGTATAGCTATTTTAAAGGAGAACATAAAGCAAAGCGGCATGAAAAGAGAAATATTGCGTGAACTGCAGAAAATCGTGGGAAGATAAGTCCTTTAGCCTTATGTTTCTTCAGTGAGGAAGGCTGCAAACATTTTTTCTGCTGTTTCAAGCGGCACTGTTTCGGGCGGATGCTTAAAGGCGTAGGCGCAAATTGGCAGTATTGCCCCTTTCATTTTCTTGTTCAAAGCAATTTTCACTGCTCTTACTACATCAAGTAGAACTGAACCAGCATTGGGAGCATCCACTGTTGAAAGTTTCAGATCAATCTGCATTGGCGTATTGCAGAAGTACAATCCTCTAATCCAAAAATAGCTGTCTCGCCTATTTTGCAGAAAATCCACATAATCCATAGAACCAGCCACTACCTCAGCCTTATAAGGCAAAGCAGCTTCCACAGATTTAGTCTTGACAGTTCTTTTAACATCCCTTGTCCTTTCCAAAGTATCCAAAGATTCAGTTCCGCCTCCAACGTCAAGCTGATAGGTTTCAGTTATGCGAACACCACTCATCGAAAGCAGCTTCAACAAGGTTTTATGCAATGTCGTTGCACCTACTTGGTCAATTAAATCGTCTCCTGCGCACGGAACACCAGCCTCTTCAAAACGCTTGATCCATGCAAAATCACTGGCAATAAACGTTGGAGTGGCATTCACAAAAGCGCAGCCAGCGCTTAATGCTTGCTCCGCATACCATTCAGAAGCTTTAACAGCACCACTTGGAAGCAGATTAAGCAGAATTTCAGCATCACTTTCCTTTAAAACCCTTGTAACGTTCACTTCTGGCTGATTGCTTATTTGCACAATATTCCTTGTGTATTCGCCTATACCATCCAAGATTTGACCTTTCTGCACAACAACGAAGCATGATGGAACATCAGCTACCTTCGGGGCGTTATTTGGAGGTGAAAATATGGCTTCTGACAAGTCTTTTCCAACTTTTCGATTATCAATATCAAATGCAGCGACAATTTGAATGTCCTTCGGATGAAACCCTCCAAGAGAAAGGTAACGCAGTCCAATGTATTCCCCTTCTTTTTCACAATTAGCGTAGTATTGTATTCCTTGAAGCAAGGCTGATGCACAATTTCCAACCCCGGCCAAGGCAACTTTTATTTTTGGCAATTTTTTCGCCTCTATTTGGCATTTCATATTTTACGACTGCTTTATAAAGTG
>CAZAXN010000033.1:0-26935 GCA_964489195.1 uncultured Candidatus Bathyarchaeia archaeon | reverse complement strand
GGCTATTATTGAATTATACTTAATTCTCAATCCAAAACAGGCAAAGCTGCCAAGTAAAAATGAGGCTAAGAAAAAACTGTAAACAACAATTGGATACGCTCCTGATTGAAAAAATATTCCGCTCATAAAACTTGAATAGCCATAACCAAGCCAATAACTAATCAGATTCAAAATTACAAGCAGAAACCATGTTAACCAACCTAAGAAACCAGCAACATACCCGATGAAACCAATCCGAAAGAGAATGGCACTTTTACTATCTTTAGCAGACAACCCGGCACACACTCTTAAGCCATAGATTTGATAAATAAATAAAACTTTTGCAACACCAATATACCAAAAAATCGAAGAGAGGTTTTAAAGTTTAAATTTATCAATTTCTATTTTGCATGTAAACGGGGCTGTCGGCTAGTTTGGTCTAGGCTTGGAGACTTGGGCTCTCTAAGCGCATTGGCGTGAGCCTTGTGCGGGAAGGACCCCGGTTCAAATCCGGGCAGCCCCACCAAATTTTTGTTGAAAGCAGTTTGTTTTTGGCTTTTTTGTTGGTTTAGGGCTTGTAGTAGGAGGCTGATTAGTAGTTGGGTAGTCTCTAAGCCTTGATGGTTTGGGACGGTCCCAGGACAGCTCTTGAGTATGTTGGATCTGCCACTTTTGTTTTTAGGCATGAGCCTCATGCAAGAAAAGGTTAAGGTTCAAATTCGGCTTGACCTATAAAAAATCAATCTAAAGAAAAAGAGAAGGCTTAGACAAGAAAAAGTATCGAGAAGAGACGTAAGCTAAAGATGCTTGAACACAGGCTATCTCGAAATTTGGGTTTTGCACCATAAAACGAAAAGGAAATGTGCTCTCATAATTTAGAAACGTCAGTTTCTTATCAAGCCTAGTTGCAAATCGTTCAAAATGAAGCTTAGGGATTAATTTTTCCACCAGAAAGAAAGCTGAGGTTGAGTATAAGACTCCACCGATCAGATCAATTACATAATGCTCTCCTAGATACACTGCACTGAACCAAACTCCAATAGGAATTATGAGAATAGGCAATGCTTTGATGCGTTTAATTTTGATGGAGTACAATGAAATCAACCATGGATACGTAGCGTGGAGACTTGGAAAAGCTGCAAAATAGTTTGGTTGGATGAAATCAAAGATTGTGTGATAAACGGGCGTGCCTATTTCGCTATCTATTTGAAAAAGAATTCGGGAAGCGTGCACTCCATACCAAGGAGGCGCAGATGGATATATTAAGAACGTTATAAGGGCACTGTAGGAACATATGAGGAAAGTGAAAACGTATTTCCAATAATTTTCAGGGGAATATCTCCATAATGTAAATCCAAACACTGTGGGAATTATGAAGTGTAAGGAGTAAAAGAAGACTGCAACAAAGTCGAAAACAGTATTTCTGTAAAACTGTTGAAGAATAAGTGTTGGAATATTCCCGAACAATTGAGATTCAACGTTTATCAATTCATTGACATGGACTATTCCCGCCACATTACCCATAATTCCATACATTGTTTCATATGCTAAAAACAAAATGACAAAGGGAGCCCAATCTCTTGTAAAACGTCCAGTCCATTTATTGAATGCAGCATATACGAGAAAAAATATGAACAAAAATTCAGGTCTTGGAAATACGTTGAATCTTACACAAAACGCAAAAAGAAACACTAAGTAAACAACTGGAAGTAAAATACCCAGATTATATGCCAAACGACGATCTATTACCGGCATTTGATTCACATTCTCTTTTTGCAATGCATTTACCAAAGCTGCTTCCAGCAATGTTTAAGCAATATTAATCAGACAACGCGGCGTTTATAAACCCTTTTAGATTCTCCAAATATCTGATATGCTTTAGTTACAATGTTAAGGCTTGTTAAAGATTAATTCTTCCAGGTTTTGCCTAAGAAGTGCTTGTAAACTGGATGCCCTTTAAACCTTAAGGTCGTTTCAGACTTTTCTACAGTTCCGCTTGGAAGTCGCATGCAAATTGAATTTACAATAGCTCCATCAGGAATAAAGCGCACACCATCTAGAAGCTCACCCTTTGTCACACCAGAAGCTGCAAAGACTAATTCTTTGCCCCTAGCCAACTCATCTTCATCATAAGTTTTGTCTACATCAACCCCTTCAGTTTTCAGTCTATCCAATCTTTCAGAATCATCTTTCTTATCCTTCCAAACCTTCACAAGCATCGTTCCACCCAAGCATTTTACAGCAGTAGCTGCAATTGTTGCTTCAGGTCCTGCGCCAGCTCCAATGAGAAGGTCAACACCTGAAACTGGAATGCATGTGGCAACCGCCGCAGCAATGTCACCGTCGGGAATTAAAATAATTCTAACACCGAGTTTTCTAAGAGTTTGGAGAATACCCAAATGCCTATCACGCTCCAACATTATGACTGTGAAATTTTCAAGAGGCAACCCCTTTTCTTTCGCTACAGCGCGTACAATTTCTTCAACAGTCATTTCTAGAGAGATTTTGCCAAGAGAATGGTAATCAGTTGCCACTTTAAAATAGTATCCATCATCTGGAAGCACTTGAAAGCAATCTGCAGGCGCACAGGCAAGAGCAGAAATAGCGTCTTTTCTGCCTTTAGAAGCAGCAGTAGTGCCGTCTACAGGATCAATAACAAATTCGACCTTTGGTCCTTTGCTTGTTCCAACTTTTTCTCTGCGCATAAAAGCTGGCGCATTGTCTTTTGGTCCTTCACATGCAATTACTTCGCCTTCAATATCTGTTTGAGCCAGAACAGCTCTTGAAAATTCCACAGCCTTCGCATCTACCAAGTCTGGGTTTCCTTGTCCAATATGTAACGCTGCTCCAACAGCCGCTGCGATTGTGATTCTAGTTAAGGAAGGCGCTAAAGCTCTAAGAGAAACCAAACACATGCCCTCAATTTGATCAATTAATTATTTTACTTGTAAACCTTTAATGGTTTCCCTAACAGGCTATTGTTCAATTCCTCTATCCCAAGTCCATGCTGTCTCGAGAAGACTCGCTTTGAATCTTTAATTGCCACACCGCCTTTCTTTGCGAGTTTGTCTTTTAGCAGAATATCCGAGTCCAAGTCTGCATACAGTATGTTTCTGACAGCAGCAGCTAAGTGCGCTGCGGCGGCTATGCCTATCTCTGATTCCCCCATGCATCCAATCATACAAGGTGTTTTTGCAGCTTCTGCAATGGCGGCAATTCTCCTAGCTTTCATGATTCCCCCAGTTTTCATCAGTTTAATGTTAATTAGATCTATAGCCTCAGCTTGAATTAGGCGCAATGCGTCCTCTGGAGAGTGAACGCTTTCATCCGCCATTACAGGTATCGGCGAATTTTTCCTGACATTTATTAAGCCCTTTAAATCGTCTGCTGGAACTGGTTGTTCCACGAATTGAATGTTAAATTTTGCAATTTTGCCCAAAGCTTCTATTGCCTGCTGCCATGTCCATCCTTGATTTGCATCTATCCTTATCGCTATGTTATCGCCAACTGCTTCACGGATTAGCCTTATACGTTCAACATCTTCTGTTGGGTTGACGCCAACTTTGACTTTTAAGGCTTTGAATCCTTTTTTAATGGCTTTTGCTGCATCTTTGGCCATTTCTTTCGGTGGTTTGATGCTCAAAGTGATGTCTGTTAAGACTTCTGTGCGGTAGCCGCCCATTAGCATGAATAGGGGTTTGCGGCAGGTTTTCCCCAGAATATCATGTAATGCCATGTCTATGGCTGCTTTTGCAGCTGGATTCTGCTTGACAATTGAATCCATGACTTCAATATCATGCTCGATTCGTAAGGGGCAAAGACCAATAAGTTTAGGTGCCATTTTGTCAAGAGTTTTGAGAACATTTTCTGATGTTTCACCTGTTACTCTTTGCGATGGAGAAGATTCACCCCATCCAATGGCATCATAATCTGTAATGATTTTCACTACAATATTGTGGCTTTCAGTGCTTGTTCCTTGAGCTATTCTAAAGGGCTCTTTATAGGCTAAAGTAACAGAGTAAACTTCAATCTGTTGAATACCCATTTTAAACGCCAAGGACAAGTTTGTGTTTTCAATGGAAAAGTTTTACTGAAATTCTTCAGAAGGCACTTTTGCACGTTTTCTTAATCCTTTGAATTTGAGTTTTGCCGTTAGGATTTTCTCTGTGGCAAATAGCCGAGAAGCAGCGTAGAGGACAATTATTGTGAAAGCAGTAACATAGGCTATGCCAAAAACAGCTGTTGAATAGTCGCCCATTATGACGGCTTTTGAGGCTATTATTGGATGACTGTACGGAATTGCATAGAGCAAAATTCTAATTGCAAATGGCAAAGTGTTAATGTCTAAATACATCAGAGCAAACGATGGTATAAATATGAAAGGGTAGATGTAACCTACGAGCGATTGGGCGCTTCGCACATCTTCTGCGAACGCTGACATGATTACAGCTAATGCTAATGCCGAAAGCAATGCAACAAAAAGCGATATCCCAAGAAGCAAATAGCCAAAAACCGAAGGAACAAGCCCTAAAGAAGCTAAATCAACATTCACACCTGTTGGAATTGCTGCAGTGAAAGAACCGAGCATGTAGTTATAGCCAATCATATATGCTAATGCACCAGCAGCAGCAACAAGAATTGAACTGGACAATTTTCCCATAAGAATCGCAAGTCTGTCCATAGGCAAAGTTAGCAGTGTCTCTAATGTTTTCTCTTCTTTCTCCATCGCCACAGAAGTCGCAGCAATCTGCATGGAATACGTAAGCAGAATCATAATTGTGATTGGCAAAGCAATTGCCTGAGACATCATCAAACTTGAAAGAATCGATGGGTCAATGCCCTTTTTGATTTCTCCTTTCACAATTGCTGATTTTTCAGTAGCAACCACGTCTGGAGCAACTTGCCGGTTAAAATTGTAAACCAAGTTGTCAATCAACGAGGAACCCATTGTTTCGAAAACGCTTGTACCTAAGAACACCCCATAAAAGTTTATTTTGCCTTTTGTGCCTGACGTAATGTTCTGGCTAAAGTTCTGTGGAATCTCTATGAATTGTGTTGCATTGTACTTTTCCAATAATCCTTGATCTAGTGCATTTTCGGGGGTTGTGTCATTAACAACGAAGACTGTGAGGCCAGCACTGGTAAGGTTTTGTATGAATCTGTCAGCCCATACGCGTTTGTCATTATTTAAAACTAGTAAGCCGGTTTTTGTAGCTTGTTCCTGTGCAGATTGAATGGAAAAATTCATGATGCCGCCGATTACTGGAAACATTATTAGGGGAAGAATTATCATTCCCAATAGAATTTTCGGGTCTCTAACAAGTTCTTTAAGCTCTTTTAGCAGAAAGCTTCCGAATCCCTTAAGCAAGTTTAACCACCTTTGCAAAAACTTCTTCCAAATTTGCGCTTCCAAACTTTTCCTTCAATGCCTTCGGTTCTCCTTCTGCAACAACCTGTCCCCTGTTGAGCAGAGCAACTCTGTTGCAAAGGTGCTCAACTTCAAGCATGTTATGACTTGAGAGAAGCACAGTCACGTTATGCTCTTTTACATAGCGTTTTATTATTTCTCTAACATGAAAGGCGTGTAAAACATCTAATCCGCTTGTGGGTTCATCCAAAATAGCTAGTTTAGGCTTATTCATCAATGCCCTCGCAACAAGAAGCCTTCGTTTCATTCCCTTACTATAACCTTTAGTCCTATCTCCTAAACGGTTACCTAACCCCGTGATTTCAACCGCTTCTTTAACTGTTTCACGCATTTCATGCTTATTTTTTGAATTGAATTTAGCCATAAACTCCAGATATTCCAACCCGGAAAGGTTCCTGTAAGCCCCCGCTTCTTCTGGAAGATAAGTTATGATCTTACGAATTTCAGCTGCATCATCGACAGCATCTAAACCAAACACTTGCACTTTGCCTGATGTTGGCAATAAGAGAGTAGCGATAATACGCAAGGCTGTGGTTTTTCCAGCGCCGTTAGGACCTATAAGACCGAATATTTCAGAAGGCATTACTTTTAGGTTTAAGCAGTTTAAAGCTCGTACATTACTAAAGTCCTTAGTCAATTCAATAGTTTCCACAGCAACATCCATGAACAACTACTCCAGCATCCGTGTACCATTAAAAAACATAAAAATCTTCCGATAATCACTCACGAGTCTTTACTGCCCAAAATTCCCGAAGTTTGGAGCACGCGGGTTCAATTGCTAAGCCACGATGCACATACTTGTAGAGTATATCTCCATAAACTGTGAGTAGAAGCTCATAGTTCATTCATATCTTAATGCTTCTACTGGTTTAAGTTTTGAAGCTCGCCAAGCTGGATAAATTGCGAAAATTACGCTGACTCCTATGCCGAAGACCAATGCGAGTAGAGTCACTGTTGGAGTTAAAACAGGATTGATTGCCATTGTGCCGAAGCTGCCGGTTTGAGGAGCCTGATTTCTCAGCCTGCCTCCTCCGCCCAAGGCGATTGCGACAACATTTGCTAAGCCCCAGCCTGAAGCTACGCCAATGATTGCGCCCAATAAGCCGATTATTACGGACTCGCCTAAGAAAATCAGCAGCACTGTGTGGCTCTTCATGCCTAATGCTTTGAGTATGCCTATCTCTCTTGTGCGTTCCATTAAAGATACAATCATAATATTCATTATGCCTATTCCTGCTACAAGAAGCGAGATGGCAGCAATTCCACTTAAGAAAAGCTCTATGACAGAGAAAACGCTTGAAAGAGTGTTAAGTACGGCTGTGGCAGACATTACTGAGACTTGGTCGCCAAAAACTGCTTTTATAGCTTTGGAAGCATTGTCAATAGTTGTTTTATCATCATTTGTTAACCTTACTATTATCATGTTGCATTGGTCAGTTCCAAAGAAGCTTTGAGCTTTAGAAAGTGGAATGTATACGTTGTAGTCTGATGGTCCGCTGATGCTAAAGCCTCCTATTTCTTGTAGAACAGCTGCGACGCTGCCTGTGTAATTTTCAGGTTTTGGTGGGCGTGCAGCTGCGTTAAGCCAGGCGATTTCTGCAGTGTCGTTTACGTTACAGAGTACGGTCCCATTTTTCCATGGGTCGCTTACTCGTTTGCCAACAACCACCATTTCATTTGTTGGGTTATCCGGTATGACTCCTCCTTTTTCAGCTACAAATGTGGTTGGGTAAATACTTGCGTAGCTATCGAAGTCAACACCTACTATTGTGACGTTTCGAGCACCAGCAGCGAATTGAATTGAACCTGTCCTTTGAATTATTGCAACTGATAACTCAACATTCTCTAGTTTGTTAATCGTTTGTGTGTCGTTAACGAACAATTTGAAACCGGAACCAGCAGCATCTCCACCACCGAAAACAACACCCCCACCGGCAGAAACAATCAGCGTGTTGGTTGCAAATCCTCTCTGAAGTTGCAGGGTAATGGTTTCTTGTAAGCCTTGAGTTATTGAAAGCAAAGCGACGATAGCCGCAATGCCGATTACTACGCCTAGAGTCGTTAAGCCAGCTCGGAGTTTCCTCAACTTTATTGCACTGAAAGAGTATGAGAGAATATCGCTTGCTTTCATTTGTGATTCACCTTCTCATTGACTATTAAACCATCAAACATTTGCACTGTCCTTCTTGCTTGAGAAGCCAATCGCTGATCATGCGTAACCATTATTATTGTTACACCTTTCTCCTCGTCAAGCTTCTTAACCAAGCCCATTATGTCGTTTGCAGCCTTAGAATCTATGTTTCCAGTCGGCTCGTCCATTAAGAGAAATTTAGGGTTGTTCGCTAAGGCGCGTGCAATTGCTACACGTTGTTGCTCGCCACCGCTAAGCTCAGCTGGCTTGTGGTTCATTCGTTCCTTCAAACCTACAACTTCTAGGAGATTTTGTGCTTGTTTTCTTCTTTCGTCTTTGCTCATGTCAGCTATGGACATTGAAAGTTCAACGTTCTCTTTTGCTGTGAATCGTGGAATAAGGTTGAAGAATTGAAACACGAATCCTATTCGGCGTCTAACGTCTGCAAGTTGATTGTCACTAAGCGTAGAAATGTCAATGTTTTCAATCAACATTTGTCCTTCTGTTGGCTTGTCCAAAGCTCCAATAAGGTTAAGCAGTGTTGATTTGCCACTTCCAGAAGGACCAAGAATAGCAAGGAAGTCGCCGCTCTCAACCTTTAGGTTCACGCCGCGTAATGCTTCAACTGGAACTTTGCCCAGCATGTAAGTTTTCTTTAGGTTTACTGCTTCAACAATTGTTGCCATTTCAAGCCAGCCATTTTTTGTTTTGAGCTTACTTGGTGAGGTATCTCCATGAAAGCATTATGCCAATTATAGAGAAAACGGCTGCAAAGATGCTGAGAAAAGCAAAGTCAAACATCACCGCTGAAACATCAAATTCCATCACTGTGAGTCGTCTAATAGCATCTGTTAGATAGCTTATTGGATTTACTTGTGCAATTGCTTGTATCCAATCTGGCATCTGAGAGATTGGAAAGAAAGTGTTGCTTGCAAACATCAATGGCAAGTTAATAAGATTCACAATCGCCATTTGCGTTTCCCACTTTGTTGACCTTAAAGCAAGCGCTAGAAATACTGACGACAGCCCAAGGCATAAAAGAAATATCGCAGCGTATACTGCCAGTACATAGACAGGATTGAAGGTTGAACTGACTTGTAACCCAAATACTACCGCGAGTGCGAGGATTATCGTGGCTTGGAACATTGCTCTAAAAGATGCGTTGAGAACCTTTGAAAATATTATCGCTGCCCGAGATACTGGAGTACTAAGCACTTTGTTCAGGAATCCTAAACGTCTATCCCAAACTATGGACATACCGCTGAACATTGTGGTAAATAGCACAATGAAGGATATCATGCCAACAGACATGTAACTAAAATAATCAGAAACGCCAAAAATGTTTTTCATTAGGGTTGGACCGAAGCTTGCAAACATTTGTGAAAGGGCTGTGCCATTGATATTAACGCCTGAAGATTGAGGGGGGATGATAAAATTACCTTGAATAGGAATCACTGGTGGTAAGTTTATGTTGCCAACTGAAAACATGTTTCCTATGTTCATGGCTTTTCCAAATAGTCCCATCCATATTACTGGCTGGAGTATAGCCATAAGAAGGATTATGGGTTCCTTTAACCATTTTTTAAGCTCTCTTTTAGTCAAAGCCCAAGTGCCATGAAACATGCTTGGGTTATGCTGATTCATTTTGCTCATGCCCTAGCCCTCATCATTGTCATTCTTTGTGCCCTAAAAGCCTCCCTGGATTCTTCTATGTCACGCATAGACTTACCAGTATATTCCAAGTAAACCTCATTTAATGTAGGTTCAGTCATTGAAAGCTTCGTTACAGTATAGCCTTTTCTTCGTAATGTTTCGATTACGAAGGGCGCGGTTACTTCTCCATATTCTGCCTTAATTCGGTATGAGCCATCTTCATTTTTGACTTCTTTCACATTTTCAATAGAGCTGATGAGTTCACTCACATCAGCATTCTCCTTAATACTTAACGTGATAATATCGCCGCCTAAACTGTGCTTCAAATCTTGAGGCGTGCCGACCACGATTATTTTTCCATGATCAATTATTGCAATGCGGTCGCAAAGAGCGTCAGCCTCTTCAAGATAATGTGTGGTCATGAAAAGCGTCATGCCAAATTCTTTCTTCAATTTTCTAATGTACTCCCAAGTTGCGGTTCTAGTTTGCACATCTAAGCCCAAAGTGGGCTCATCCAAGAAAAGCACTTTAGGCCTGTTAACTAGTCCACATGCAAGTTCAAGTCTTCGACGCATTCCACCAGAATAGGTTTGCACTTTCTTGTCTTTGAAATCACTCAGCTCGACAAGTTTCAATAATTCAGATGCGCGCTCATTTGCAACATTGCGTGGAATCCCATACAAATCAGCACATAAAATGACGTTTTCCCATCCAGTTAAGTCTTCGTCAGCAGTATATTCTTGCGGAACCACCCCGATGACATTTCTAACTTCATTGCTCTGCTTTGCAATGTCAAAGCCTAAAACAGAAGCTTTGCCTTCTGTAGGCTTCAAAATAGTTATCAACATATTGATCGTTGTAGTTTTTCCAGCGCCATTGGGCCCGAGAAAACCAAAGATTTCACCATGTTTGACGCCGAAATTGACATGATCAACAGCCATCAAATGTTTATTAAAAACCTTGGTCAGCCCTTCAGCAATAATCACATCATCACTCATTTTTTGTCCCTCTCAGTTTTTGATTTATCTTTTCAAGCTTTTCTGCAGTCTCATCCAAAACCTTACGAGCCTGTTCTAGGGCGTCTTCAGAGAATTTCTCTTCTAGGCTGCTTCCAAGCTCAAAAAAGGCAGACATCAACTTATGCATCGTTTCTCTCACCTCAACTGTTTTTTCTGCTGGTATTCTGAACCACAATCCAAGAAAAGGCGGAGCAAAAAACCTTGCCTCTTTCCTGAATTTCACGCCAATCCTTCTTTGCTCTTCCAGAAGTTTCCTACCACTCTGTGTAAGCTCATAACGTTTAAGCCCATTCTCGTCAATAGGCAGTTCCTTCACGTAACCGTTATCTTGCAACCAAGCTAATAGCGGATAAACCGAACCTGGACTTGGTTTCCAACGTCCATCAGTCCTCTTCTCAATCTCATTAATTATTTCTGACCCAGACATAGGCTTCTGGCTTAAAGATTCAAGAACATGATAACGAATGAACCCTTTAGGCACCATAGCAGTATGCTTCATCCAATGTCTTCTACGCCCTAGCATTCTATCACCATTGATATCGCCGTTGATATCAACAGTGATATTTAAACCTATCGCAACAACTAAAGCAAAAGAACGTTTGGTGGGGCTGGTTAGATTTAGACTTACGTTTAAATCTTACAATTTCGCTTCATCAAAGAAAACCACATGCGCCGTCAGAGACAGCAGTCGTTGATGGGTTTCTGGTACAAAGCTGGCAATTGTCTTTAGTCATGACTCTTACTCTGGGCAGAATCACTAGGAGTCAAAACCACCAGCTTAAGCAAGCTTGTTATATAGATGAGAGACGATTTGGTTTTAATCAGGTGAATTTCTTGGACAAATGGAAATATTACGACATTCGTCATAAGAACCACTTCCTATGCAATCCAATGAAACAGGAAAAGTTCGAAGAGCTATGTAGGCTTCTCAGACTAAAGCGAGGATCCCGGATTCTAGATATAGCCTGTGGAAAAGGAGAATTTCTAATCAGGTTGGCGGAACTGTATGATATATCAGGTGTAGGTGTTGACATATCGCCTTATTGCATTCGAGATTGCTTGGAAAAGTACCAGAACCGCACACCAAATTCTGATATTAAGTTCATTGAAATAGATGGCGCAAAATACAAGCCTGAAACTTGCGAGTCTTTCGATTTAGCCATGTGTATAGGTGCAACTTGGGGTTACGGCGGCTATCGTGGGACGATACAAGCCCTAAAGAAAATGACAAAACCCAGCGGATTAATAATGGTGGGAGAAGCCTTCTGGTTAAAAGAACCAAATGAAGAATATTTAAAGGCGTCTGGCATGAAAAGAGACGAAATCACCATTTACTATGACAACGTAAAAGTAGGGGAAGAAGAAGGGTTAACCTGCATCTATTCACTTGTAAGCAGCCATGATGACTGGGATCAATATGAATGGCTCAAGTGCTGGGCAACGGATGACTATGTACGGGTTCATCCTGACGATCCGGATATTCCCGAGCTACTGGAGCGAAGTAAACAAGAAAAGGAAAACTATCTTCGCTGGGAAAGAGAGACACTGGGTTGGGCTATATACATTTTCAGAAAGGCATCAAAGCAACCGAATATTCTGTGACGCGAAAGCTCGGCTACACCTTGTTTAGTAAAATTTTCGGGTTCACTTCTGCATAGCTCAAAACCTATTTGAAATTGCTCAAAGTTGGTGGGGCTGGCCGGATTTGAACCGACGACCTTTACCCGGAAACAGCGCTGGGCTGCTCCTACGGGTTTCTCTATGACCGCTCCAGAACTTCTTCATTCCGCATTGCGGTCAGCAAACCCGTTTGCTTGCTTCTGGAGCCCGTCGTCATTCCTGCCTAGACTACAGCCCCACTGTATGAAGCATTATGATTAACTGTGAAGGATGAAATATATGCCTTATTCCTTTGCAGAGTCATGCAAATCATGTTTTTGGAATAATTTTTATCTATATAGAAAATAATACTTGTATTACATGGTGCAGCAATGCGCTATCAATAGCTTAGTCTCGTCGGAGGTTCAATAAAACGAATGACAAGTTTGTTCTTTACAAGGATTTAGATGGAACCCCTTATGATGTAGATTTGCCATTAACTTCAAATGTTGATCCAGAAAAGCTTAGAGAAAATCTGAGTCTGCCTTCATACATAGATTTAAATTATTTTCCAATGAAAAGTGCAATGGTAACCCTATGGGCGGCGGCTAATGCGCCAAGACTTAACGATTTGTATCCTAAAGCGTTTGATAAGAGAGTGAGTAAGCATCCTATTCCTGCCCTGCTTTTTGGTGGTGCTGCAGTTAAAATTCACTGTAAAAGCTCAAATGCTAATGGTTCTTTTGAAAGGGGAATAAAAGATACAGATTTTATTGTTCCAAAAAATCAAGGAATGGACTTTTACAAACTCCTTTTAAATATGCATAAAGCTTTCGGCACACAATACAAGTCTTTTGTAACTGCCAATGATAGACGTTTTACAATGTGGAGACATGGACAAAGGTATAGACTCACCACAATCAATGGTATAACAGCCGAAGGAACACCTACAATAACCGTTTTGGATCTTTTTTGCGATTTTATAGATTTAAGACATAAGGTAGAAGCTAAAGACGAGTTTGAAAAGTATAAAGAAAATCTGTTTACAATTGGTTTGGAAAATCTGCTTATCTCAAAATGCCAATTTATTTTGGACTTCCCAAAAAATAGGCTTGAAGAGCTTAAAGCCTGTGAATGCGATTATAGAGTTTTACCTTATCCATACTATGCTAGCGATATGGTTATTCTTGGAATGGAAGAAAAAGATGTCAAAGATGTTTGCGCAATATTTTTAGACCATCCGATTGGAAAGGAAAACGAAGAGATAAATGCAGAGAAAATGCAAAAAATTTTGGATAAAGATAAGAAGCTAGCATTAACTGTAACATTGAATCTTCAGAATTTGAAAGAAAGAACCACAACTTTGGAAAAATGGGCAAAAAAGAGCGAAATTTCAACTGTGATAAGTCGAATAGATGAATTACTGAAGTTTCTCCCTAAAATTGATAAGAAATGGGACAAACCATGGTGGAACACCGCTGTAGAAACACCAATAGTTGAATGAGAATTTATTTTCCTTTTATCAAGTGCTTTATTGTAGAGTAGGCTTCTTTTCTAGAAAGCCCTATCCTTGACAGCGGCAAATCAAAGTTTCCCTCTTTTGAGTAAAGCCTCAAACATGTTTCACGTTTAGGCGTTACATAGATTGTTACATCAGAATAGTTTGACCATTTTCCTTCCTTAGCAGTTTTTCCTTCCCACAACCGGAAGCCCTTATTATCCATTGAAAGCATTGTGTGATAGCGAATTTTGTAGAGGCGATAGCCTACTATAAGCGAAACAGCGATGGCAATTAGAAACGATACGGGTTGAACTGCTACCGATAAACCTGATAGCGCTAAGAAAACGAGGAACAGCGTTACGAACAAAAAAGTTACAGTAAAACTTTTCAAATAATTTGGCAAGTCAAATGCCTCAAACTTTGCCTCGGTCAATTTCAATTGTTTTACTAAGCCTTTTCCAAGAACATTTTCAGACGTCACGGTTTCTTTTGAAGCAATGCTGAAGGCGGCTATGCCTACATTTTTATCAGCAGCATTCGCTATAGTCTCTTTCGTGTCCTTTTGAAATGCTTGATTTTGGACAAGCCCTAAGAAAATCCAGTCTTCAGCACCGAACTTGCTTTTGCATGCTAACACTAATTTTCTGACGAGTTTCGGGTCAAAATTCTGTTGCGTATAAACCAATAAATGAATTTTATATTTTGGTGTAACTAACGCTGAAAAAACTTTTGACAATAAGAAGCCTTTTTCCCGTAAGCTTCCATAGGCGTGTATGGGGAAAACAACATCGCCTATCTCGTAATCCTTGTGGATTTCGCTAAAATTAGCAAGCCACCTTAGGTTGCCTCTCACTAATTGCTCCTCAACCATGTCAATTACAAAATCCAATTCATACAAGACTGAAGCACCATGCACCTAGCATGAAAGTAAATAAAAAAGGGGAGAATATTTAAGGCTATTCTGGCGGTATGCTAATGTAAAGCGTGCGCATGTCAACGCCTCTAGTAGTATTTCTGTACATGTAGTAGACGTATAGCAGTATACCTACAATTATGCAGCCAAAAAAACCAATCGCGCTTACTATATCTGCAGTTTCTGCACCTGTTGTGAAAAGTGACCAGATCCATGGGGACTCCTTTATGAAAATGTACAGACAGAAGGCACCTCCAAGCGTTGCCAAAAATCCTAAGCCAACAACAGAGCCTAATGAATGTTTTACCGCTGCACGGTCATAGATTTCTTTTCTCTCTAATGGCAAAAGCATACATGAAACACAGAATAGTGTCAAGAAGAACGCGTCGAATATGTCGGTTCCGACGACTCCTGCAAAAGCCAAATAGCTAGCAGCTCCTGCGGGGAAGTTGGCTTCTGCCATGCATGCTGGAATAGCGAAAACTGCAGTGATTATTATAGCCCAAACTGGCGCATGCCATTTTTCGCTTACGTAGGCGAATTTTTCAGGCATCATTTTGTCGAAAGACATGGCGAAGAACGTTCTAGAAGCAACAAGCAGGAAGGGCGGAATGTCATTAGCAACCCAAAGTACACCGCCTAAAGCAATTAACCATGCAAAAATTCCCAAATTCATGCCCATTGCAGTGATTGAGGCTATACCTGTACTCCAAGCGCCTAAGAAATTGATTCCATGATATGCAGGGTCTGCACTTTCTGCTATGTGTGTCCAGTTTCCCTCACCGTATCTCGTAACATTAGGGTCAACGCCTACATATTCATATGCCGCTGTCCAGTTAACAGAACCGTAGCTCAGAAATGAATATGCTTGGTAAAAGCTCCATTGATTTCCTGGGTCGGTTGTTGTATCAACAGCAACATTCATAGTGGAGGCTGCTGAAAGTGAAGAGGCTAGCAAATACACTACCATTATCACTAATCCAGCTACGAGAAGTACTTTAGGAAGTTTCTTGTTTGCTTCTTTAACTTCTCCTGCGACAAATGTGGTGGCGTACCAACCCATGTAAGCCCAGAAAGCGCCTCCTAATGCGACAGAAAAGGCAGTGAAGAAGCCAGTTTTTGCTTCCAACATTCCACTGTGAAGAGCCAAATCCACTAAGCTCTTAGGCGTAACGTTCATTACAGTGCTCACTCCATTAGCGACAAGGCTTGGATCCATGATGCCTGCTGCCCACATTGCAAAGAAAATTATTGTTATCGCTGCAGGTACGTAGAATATCACTTCCAGTAGTCGACCGTAAAGCTTGGTTCCTAATAGTGCTATTATCGCAAATATCCATACGATTACTAGTCCCCCGATGAAAAGTTCAGCTGCACCGAATGAGATAGTCGCTGGCACTAATGCTATGTTAAAGAATATCATTATCCCTTCAAATACTGCAACGCCTATTAATCCATAGGAGAAGGCTTCGGCAAGGAACATCAACCAGCCAGCCATATAGCCTACTGATGGATGAATTATCCTTGAAATTGTGACGTAACCACCGCCTGAACGTGGCATTGCTGCAGAGACATAGCCCGCCGTATAGCCAGTTATCAGCACGATTATGCCGCAAACTAAGAAAGCCCAAAACATTGCTGGTAAGCCAAGCGGCATCTCGTTCGTTGACATTGGAGCATATCCTGCGAATTGGAATGCTCTCTTTTGCCAGCCTAGACCAACCACGTGGCTTAGTATTATGATGACACCCAAAGTGAAGCCAATTTCTCTCACGAGTCCAGTGGCTTCCCTAGCGAAAAGTCCAGGTTTACTTGAGGTCATTTTTTATAATGCACCCAATTCCAAATGTTTTGACGTTAATAGCATTTAAAACTTTCCACAGTGACGCATATTTTAAATAACTCGACTAAACAAAAATAAACGGAATTAGCGGAGAAAAAGGTAATTGAGCTTTCTGTTAGGAAAAAAGAGAGAAGAAACAACAAGAATACTGTTTGCAACGGATATGCATGGTTCTGAAGGCGTGTGGAGAAAATTCCTCAACGCCTCTGCAATGCTCAAAGTTAATGTAGCAATATGTGGCGGAGATCTAACAGGAAAAATGATAGTGCCAGTCGTCAAACAAAAAGATGGAAAATACTCATATTACCACCTTAAACAAACCTACACTGTAGATGAAAGTGAAATAGAGAAAGCCATGAAGCAGATAAGAGGAATAGGCTATTATCCATACGTGACAAACGAAAGCGAATATGAAGAAATGGTAAAAAGCCCAAAGAAGGTTGACGAAGTTTTCCATAAAGTTATGATTTCAACAATAAAAAATTGGCTCGACCTAATTCCACAGAAAGTTCCAAGCGAAACAAAAGTTATTGTATGTCCAGGAAATGATGATAGACTAGCAGTTGACGAAATAGTAAACAAGCATAAGCATGTAGTAAATGGAGAAGGAAATATTTTAGAAATTGATGCTTCTCATGCAATGGTAAGCTGCGGATGGGTAAATCCAAGCCCATGGAAAACAACACGCGAAGAAGAAGAGGAGAAGCTTGAAGAGAGACTTGAAAAGTATATATCACAGCTAAAAAATGCGGAGAATGCAATATTCAATTTTCACGCTCCACCGTACCAGTCCAAACTTGATGAAGCCCCACTTTTAGACAAAGACCTAAACCCCCTGATCCAAGGCGGAAGCGTAATCATGGTTCCAGTAGGCTCAAAAGCAGTACGAAAAATGATTGAAAAATACCAACCATTTCTTGGGTTGCATGGACATATTCATGAAGCAGCTGGCTCAATGAAAATTGGAAAGACTTACTGCGTAAACCCTGGAAGCGAGTATGCGGAAGGAATTCTTAGAGCTTTCCTAATAGAGTTTAAGGGCAACAAAATCATAAGACTGCAAAGAATAGAGGGTTGAGGAGCAAGCCATGGCTTGGCTTCTTGATAGAGAAATCAAACGTGAACTGCCAGAAGAATGGAAGGGAATAGTTCCAACAGATGCTTTCATGAAAGAATCCGAAGAAATAGTTGAGAAAGCAAAGCATGAAGGCATAGTTTTAAGAATTCTAGGTGGATTAAGCATAGCAATTCACTGTCAGGAACACAAGGATTTTGTGCAGAAGCTTGGTAGGATAGGAACAGGCGTAGTTGAAGGGCAAGAATATAGTGATATAGACTTTGTTTCATACCGCAATTACAGGGATAAAGTGAAAGATCTTTTCGACAAGCTGGGCTATGCAAAAAGAAGGGCAACCCTCTCTACGGCTGCATCTGAAAGGCAAATTTACTATCATCCGAAAGGCTGGTTTTACGTTGATGTTTTCTTTGACAAACTTTTAGTGGCAAATCATCCAATCGACTTCAAAGGAAGACTTGAACTTGACTATCCAACAATAACAGTGACAGATATGCTTCTGGAAAAAATACAAATGTGGGAGGCATTCAGCGCAAAAGACTTGAAAGACTGCCTGCTCTTGTTAAAGGCGCACAACATAAAAGAAAAAAGCGAAAAAGAATCTATAGACGCTGCGTACATAGCTAAAATCCTATCACAAGACTGGGGATTCTGGTACACAGCTACAACAAACCTGAAAAACCTCAGAAAATTCCTAACAGAAATAGATAAGCTTGGACCAGAAGCAGACATTGACCCAAAAAAAATTGAAGAAAAAGACCGACAAGAGATAATCAAGAGAATTGAAACAGTTCTGGAAACAATAGAAAAAGAACCCAAATCTTTCAGATGGAAAATGCGGGCGAGAATTGGAACAAAGAAAAAATGGTATAATCCTGTCGAACGCCCAGAAACCGTTGGTGGATTCGGCATCTGGGAAGCGATAAGAAAAGAAGAAGGCTAAAAGCGAAAAGTTAATGAGCATAAGCCTAACGTGTATTTTGGGGTTTGCCGGCCACAGGGCGCGGGACCCACCCGATCCCATTCCGAAAATAAGAGGCATCGCGTGCCGTGCGCTAGCAGATAATCGCCTCTTATCGGTAGCTCGGAAGTTAAACCGCGCTCCGTTCTCGGTTGTAGTGTGGTCTTCGGCCACGCGAACCCGAGAAAGCTGGTAGCCCCACTTAATGATCTAGTAATTTGGAGGAGAATTACCTAAAACTTATAACTAAGCATTTTATAGTTTTTGGGAAGGTGAGTTTGTGAACATATTCCAGTTAACTGTGGTCTTGCAAAACAAGATTATGCAAGAACCTTTCGGAGAGTATTCATGGATTTTCAATTTGCTTTTTTATATTATTTTCATAGTTTTCTTGTTTTATGGGCAAAGATTTCAAGTTTACATCATGCTTAGAGAAGTTGAAGGCTCACTTTACAAGTTGAGATATATAAAGGATGAAGGACGAAAAATCAGCATAGAAACAATTAAAGAAATTGGAAAGCCGCAAACTGATCCTACAGTAAGAGTTGACAAATTTTTAGAATATTTCACAATTGCACCGCAAAGTTTGGATCCTGCAGGCGTGGTTTGGAAGCTTGAACATATTCTTGATGTTAGGGATGTACGATTCAAAGACGAAGTGAAGATGATGGCACCTGCAGCAGACGAGACTCAAGTGAATAATTTGGAGAACACTCTTGAAGCGGCAATGGCGTTAAATTACATTTACAAGGTTATAAGACACTTTTATCTGCTGGGTAAAAAGACTATGAGCCTCTATGTTATCATGCAGGTTCAAATGCAGCTGCCCCTCATAATGAAAGAGGCAGAAGCTTATGCCAGTGCACTAAAAGCTTTTGCATACGGTCAACCAATAGGCGACGGAGCTGGTGCCTTAGTAGCAGCGAAGCTTATGCATGGATATGAAATGAGAAAAATACCTAAAGACAATATTGTTGCAACTGTACCAATAGAAGGACGCACAGCCTACGTCATAAAGGCTGAAGGCCCAGGGGGAAACGTGGGCAAAACCGGCGATGCAGTCAAGACAATCATAGAAGAAAATGACGGAAAGATTGCAACAATAATAATGATAGATGCAGCCTTGAAGCTCGAAGGTGAAGAAGTTGGCGAAGTTGCTGAGGGCGTAGGTGCAGCTATAGGCGGACCTGGAGTCGATCAGTTCAAAATTGAAGAGAGTATTTTGAAATATCATATTCCAATAAATGCAGTAATAGTTAAAGAGGATATTGGCGATGCAGTTTCCCCGATGCGTAAGGAAATTTTTGATTCTGTTGACAAGGCTGTAGAAAGAGTGAAGCAGGTTGTATTAGAGAAAACTAAGGAAGGAGACAAAGTGATTATTGTAGGTGTGGGAAACACTATAGGTATTGGACAATAGGAGGATTAGAGAAAAATGGGTAAAGCAGCAAATACAGCAACAAGAATCTCTTCATTTGTACTTATGGTAATTTTCATAACTTTGGCCTTATCATTAACTGCCTTAATATTGGCCATAACTGCTTTCAATTATGGGAATGAAATAGTTGCTGGGATCCTCTTAATGATGGGATTCATAGGAGTAGCCTTATCAAGTTACGTGCTGTTCCAAACGAGAAAACGAATTTTACGGTTAAGAATTGAAACACCAGCAATAACCACAACTATCGAATGCAAGAAATGCGGATTCAAAAGTGTCAGAGAATTCCAACGTGGCGACTACATCTTCAAAGAAGTTGAGCCATGCCAAAAATGTAATGATAAAATGCTAATAACTGCTATTTATAGAGAAGTTAAAGAAAAAGAAAGGACTTTTGTTCCCTAAGTTAAAACAATGCATCCATCCTCAACTATTAAAACTGTGTGCTCAGCTTGAGCAACAGGTTTTCTGCTAGCTTCAATGAAAACGGGATAACACATGAGAGCCTTGGATGAAAGCAGTTCATGAAAGGCTTCATGAAAATGCACATTTGGCACTACACCTTGCAGCCAACGTTGTGCAAAGGGTAATGTCCTAAAATTTTCTTGAATATGTCTTAAAAGTTGTTTGGCATATGGATTCTTGACCGATCTGGATCTGAAAAATCGGAAAATTGTAATCTCTTCATAATCTTCAACTTTGCCTGCGGCTGTTGGAACAGTCACGAAGGGTTCAATTGCATAGATTTCGCCCAACTTGATTTTTGAGAAGGATAATTGTGATACATTAGGCAATGAAGTGCCGGCATGCACAAGATATCTGCCAACTTGATGCCCAGTTAAATTTGAAATTGGCTTATAACCCCGTGATTTTATGGTTTCTTCAATAATTGCGCCCAATTTTGATGTGGACATCCCAGGTTTAATGCTGTCTATTGCTGCTTTCAAAGCGGTTTCTGCAGTTTCCACCATGCTTGCATATTCTGGATTAAAACATACAGTAACAGCTGTATCAGTTACGTAGCCATCTACATGAACACCTATATCCACTTTAACTATGGATTTTTCCGGAATTTTTCTATTGTCATTTGGTGGAGACGTATAATGGGCTGCTATTTCATTTATTGAAACATTGCAGGGGAACGCTGGTTTTCCATCTTTTTCACGCATAAGCTTTTCAGCTTTTTCGCAAATTTCGATTATTAGCATGTTTTCGCGAACAAAACTTCTTATTTCCTCTCGTGTTTCGCGCAGAATTTTTCCAGAGAACCTGAACTTTTCGATTTCTTTTTCATCGTAATGATTCATGAAATCCACGCTTATTTTTATTAACGCTAACTGCATTATTATTTAAAAGGTTTGGTAATGAGGTGTAATAAATGGTTAAGATAACTTGGTTGGGACATGCGGCTTTCAAAATTGAGATAGCAAATAGAACCGTTTTAATCGACCCATGGCTTGACGGAAACCCAACGTCGCCTATAAAAGCTTCAGAAATAACTAAGGCAGATATGGTATATGTTACCCATGACCACCATGACCATTTAGGCGATGCATTCAGCATATGCAGGAAGACTGGTGCAACTTTTGCGGCTGTTGTTGATCTTGCAGGCTATGCTGAGGAAAATGGAATTGAAAATATTGTTGGGTTTAATATTGGTGGAACCGTGGAAATTAAAGGTGTCAAATTAGTGATGACCCCAGCTACTCATACAGCTTCAAGAGGAACACCTACTGGAGTCATAATTGAAGGCGAAGGCAAAACCGTTTATCATGCAGGAGACACTGGGCTCTTCAGTGAAATGAGCTTTATTGGAGAATTGCATAAGCTTGATGTGGCTTTAATTCCAATGGGTGGTTATTATACTATGGGAGCGAGAGAAGCTGTTGAAGCTGTTAGATTGCTTAAGCCCAGAGTTATTATTCCAATGCATTACAAGACTTTTCCAGTTTTGGCACAGTCTGCAGATGAATTTGCAAGGAATGTTAGAGAGAAAATGCCAAAAGCAAAAGTAGTAGTGTTGAATCCTGGTGAAAGTTATGAGTTCTAGCTTTTAACTGATAGCTTAGGCTTGGTAACTTTCGATCCTAGGGTGGCAAACTCATCTCCGCCTAAATGAAAAATCATCTTCGCTTTTCTTAAATCGTATTTTTCTGTAAAAACTTCTTTGTCTACATAGGCTTCAACTACTTCGCCTACAAATATTGAGTGATCTCCTGTTGTAAATTGGCTGTGAAGCTTGCATTCTAAGTGGGCCACGCATTCTTTTATTATTGGAGCTTTCACTTTTCTAGAAGGCAATGGTGTCAAACCAGCTTCTTTAAATTTGTCATGTTCTTTGCCGCTTGTTCTGCCGCATAATAATGTTTCATTCAATATCTGCATTGTTGGGATGTTAACAACAAATTCGCCTGACTCTTCAATAAGGACATGCGAATGTCTCCTAGGGGCAATGCTTACTGCAATTAAGGGGGGATTAATTGATGTTGGCATTGCCCATGCTAAAGTTATGATGTTAGGTTTTCCATTTTTACCTATGCAAGAAACGAGTACTGTGTGCATTGGATGTAGAAGCCTATAAGCGGAGGAAGAGTTGACATTCAATTTTTCTTTTTCTGACATATCAAAACCTCAACGTTTTATGTAAAATTTTTCAACTATATTTCTGGCTTTTTCTCTTCTCTTTCGATGTTCCACAAGGAATTTATTTATTCTTTCTGTTAGCTCTGTTTTGCATTCGCCGCATAATATTTCGCCAGCCTTACACTTCTTTTCCCTTTCAATTAGCTTCTTATCATCTTCCTCGAATAGGTAAAGGAAATACTGAAAAATCGTGCAGATACTTGGATCTGCACCAGTCTTTCTCTGCTCTGCAGCAGTTCCCTTACCGCCTGTAAAAGCATTCCAAATTTTGCGCTTCACCAGTTCTGGCGAGTCTATGACGAATATGGATGTTTCAGGTTCTGAAGCACTCATTTTTCCGCCTATTCCAAGTCCAGGCAGAAAGCGGCAGTGAATTTGGGCTGGTTTGTAGTAGCCGAGTTTCTGGGCTATGTCGCGGGTTACTCGCCAATAGGGGTCTTGGTCTATAGCTGCAGGGATAAGTGCTGGAACATTTTCACCAGTTAATTTGGCATGTATAAAACATGGCACTGCCTGAATGGCTGGCCAGAATATCCATCCAATATTTGTGCTATCCTGAAACCCAAATGTGGCTTTCGCTGTTGAATATGTTATGCGTTTTGCAACTTCTAAGGCGATATCGTAGAGTAAATCTATGTCTTGCACATCAAAAATTATGAATGTGTCTTCAGGTTTGAAGCCTAATGCAATTAAATCTAAAGCGTTTTCGCAGGCAAAATTTGTCGTCTCCTTAAGTTTCAGTTCATCTTCTACAACAAATTTTTCGTCATCAGTCATTTGGAAATAAAGTCTAGTTTTGAATTTTTCTTGAAGATGCTTCGTGAAAATCCACGGAACAAGATGGCCTATATGAACCGGACCAGAAGGTCCCCTTCCAGTGTAAAGCACGAATTTTATTCCTTTTTCATAAAGGTCTAGAACCGTGTCTAAATCACGATGAGAGAAGAAGAGTTCTCTGCGTAATTGTAGATGAAGTTCGCCTGTGTGTTTCGCTATTCTTTTCAGTAGCTCTTTAGTCAGGGGTTGTGTGCCAAATTCGCGTATTAAACGTTCATAGTCAACTTTACCCCTGACTTCCCAAGGAGTAACAACCATCTCATTTTTTCCTTCATCAGTCAAATATTATGCCGCCATTTGCTTTTTAGCTTCTTATAAGATTCGCAGAAACCATATTAATTTTATGTGACTAACATTTTCATATGCAGTGTGGAATAAGCTATAAATATTGTTTCTGCATCTTTGATTTTGGACAGTGAAGTGATGCCCTGCCAATTTACTTAGAAAAGCGAAACATTTTTGACAATAAGCTAGCGGGGCATAAGCATAGTTTTATTAAAACATTAACAACTACATTAGCAAAATTAGTTTATCACATTCACGAAGGGAAAAAGCATGGCTGAACTTAGAGAACAGGAACGCAAAATACTTTTAGCAATCAGAAAGTTAAGTGGCAAGACCTTAGCAGAACAACTCATAAGAGAATGCGGCTTATCTCACGCAGCTGTAATGCGTGCAGCTTTAACATTGAAAGAGAAGAATCTCATAAAAATTCATGAAGAAAAACACAAGATAATCAGGCTTAACAAAGAAGGAAAAATCCACGCCAAAAAAGGCTTACCAGAAAGACGTTTAACGAATGCCTTGGAAAAACTGAAAGGAAAAGCAACATTGGAAAAAATAGTTGAGAGTGCAGCACTAGAGAAAGAATTTGTACCAATAGCTCTAGGCTGGATTCAAAGAAAGAAATGGGCAACCTTGAATTCGGAAACAAATACATTACAGATTTTGGAGAAACCGAAAGAAGGAAATGATGAAAAACTACTAAAACTATTGGATGAAAAGCAACATTTGTTTTTTGAGGATTTAAACTATGAGCTTCAAGACGCAATCAATCTTCTCAAAAAAAGAAAATTGTTGAAAATTGAGGAAAAAACAAACAGAATTCTAGAAATCACAGCAGAAGGACAAAAGGCATTATCAAAAGGGAAAAGAGTAGTTGAAGAAGTAACGCAGCTTACGCCTGAGCTTATAATAACTGGCAAATGGCGAAAAAGGAAACTTCAGAGATATAACATTGAAGCACCAGTGGCTAAAACTTGGCTCGGTAAGAAGCATCCTTATCTTCAGTTTCTTGACGAAGTTAAAAAGAAGCTTGTAATTTTAGGGTTTAAAGAGATGATTGGCACTGTTGTTGAAACTTCTTTCTTTAATTTTGACGCTCTCTACACGCCTCAATGGCATCCTGCCCGCGAGCCCTCAAGCGTCTATTACTTGAAATCACCAAAATATGGTAAAGTTGACGCTTATACATTAGCGTTAACAAATGTTAAGCGAACTCATGAAAACGGCTGGAAAACACATTCAACAGGGTGGAAATACAAATATTCTGCAAAAGAAGCAGGGCGCTTGATTCTGCGGTCGCATACCACCTGCCTTAGTGCCAGAACACTTCTAAGCAAGGATTTGGAGATTCCAGGCATGTATTTTTCGATTGGACGCTGTTACAGACCTGAAGTGCTGGATAAGACTCATTTGACAGAGTTTAACCAAGTGGAAGGCATCGTTGTTGACAAGGATTTAACATTGCGTAACCTGCTTGGAGTTTTGGAAAAATTTGCCATAGATATTGCTGGGGCTGACAAAGCCAAATTTGTCCCAGATTATTTCCCATTCACTGAACCAAGTGTTGAGCTCCGAGCCTACAAGAAGGGCTATGGGTGGATTGAGTTTGGCGGTTCTGGTATTTTCAGACCAGAAGTTACCTTGCCCTTAGGCATTGAAGTGCCTGTTCTTGCTTGGGGTTTGGGGATAGATCGACTATTCATGTTAAAGACTGGCATGGATGATATACGTCAGGTATTCTCGCTTGATTTAGATTGGTTAAGGAGGCAAAAGGCGGTTTAAGAAATGCCAACAATAGACGTTGATTACGCAGAATTTGAGAAGTTACTGGGACTCGAACTGCAAAAGAACATGGATAAGGTAAATGAAGTTCTGGAGTTTGTGAAGGGTGAAGTGAAACTTTTTGATGAAAAAGCCGATGTTATGAGCATTGAGATTAAGGACACGAATCGTCCTGACCTCTGGAATGTGGAAGGCATGACACGGGCTTTAAGAGGTTTCTTAGGTTTGGAAACCAGCCCTAGGCAATACATGGTTGGCGAACAGTTGATTGATGTTAATGTTGATAAAAGACTTGAAAAAATTCGTCCTTACATTGGCTGTTCAATAGTTAAGGATGTCAATTTGACAGATGCGATTATTCGCGGATTTATGCATATGCAAGACAAGCTTGACCAGTCTTATGGGCGAAATAGGCAAAGAACATCAATTGGCCTGTATAACTTTGATTTGATAAAGCCACCGCTTAGCTACTCAGTAGCCAAACCGACAGAAGTTAGCTTTGTTCCGTTGGGTTTTGAAGAGAAGATGAGTTTGAAGGAAATTCTCCAGAAGCATCCTAAAGGTTTTGAATATGGACACATTGTTAAAGGACATCCATTTTATCCAATTCTGCTTGATAAGGAGAAAAAAGTGCTTTCGTTTCCGCCAATAATAAACTCGAATGACCTTGGAAGAATAACGGATCAGACAAAGAATGTTTTGGTTGAAGTTACTGGTACAATGCATGAAGCTGTGCTTAATACTTTGAAAATTGTTACACTTTCACTAGTTGACCGTGGCGGAAAAGCCTACTCTGCCACAGTGCATTATCCGAATGAAAAGGAGATTGTTGTGACGCCTAATTTTGAAGTGAATAGCATGGAATTGAGTGTTGAGTATATTTGCAGTGTTTTGGGTTTGCATTTGACGGCTAAACAGGTTGCTGAACTGCTTCCAAAGGCAGGCTTCAGCATTGCAAAAGTTATTAATAACAAGATAAAAGTGCAAATCCCATGCTACAGAGTTGACGTGATGCATCCAGTAGACTTGGTTGAAGACATTGCAATAGCTTATGGATATAACAGAATTAAGCCATTATGGCGAGAAATGCCAACCACAGGTTATGGGCAGCCTAAACAAGATTTATTGGATGTTGCAAGAGAGCTTATGATAGGCTTAGGATTCCAAGAAATTGTGACATACACATTGACAAACCCAGAAAACCTGTTTGTAAAAATGAACTGCAAAAAAGAGCGAATAATCGAAATTGCAAATCCAAAGGTTCAAACGTTAACATGCTTGAGAAGTTGGCTTCTACCAAGCCTCATAGAATTCTTAAGCTATAACACATCTGTAGAGTATCCGCAGAGAATCTTTGAGTTAGGCAACGTGATACTTCATGATATAAAAAGCGAGACAAGAACAAGAGATGATGCGCATCTTGCAGCTGCTGTTTGCCACGCAAACGCTGGTTTCACTGAAATTAAATCAGCTTTAGACGCCTTTTTCATAAACCTTGGTTTGAAATGGCAAATAAAAGAAACAAAGCATCCAAGTTTCATTGATGGAAGAGTAGGTGCAACAATAGTTGAAAAAACAAACGTTGGAATACTAGGCGAAATTCATCCAAAAGTTTTAGAATCATGGAAACTTGAAAACCCCACAGCTGCATTCGAGTTAGATATTGACAGGATAATTAAAATTATGCATGCGAGACACTAATTGGAGTAATGTTTAACTTTTCAGAAGGCCCTAAAGTCTTTTGGCGATGACTGCTTCAAAGAGCCTTTGGTGAATCCCACTGGCCACATCCATGCAGACGGACTCAACGGAAGCAATAAGCTAGTGATGGCGGGTTTACCCAAACAT
>CAZAXN010000032.1:0-13173 GCA_964489195.1 uncultured Candidatus Bathyarchaeia archaeon | reverse complement strand
ACCATTCCCTCAACATATTCTTTCGTAAACTTGTCCATGTTCGGGAACTTGAAGAATTTGAGCAGCACTTGGTGGTATGATTTGGTTGTGTTAACATCTTGTATGGTCCATCCATTTTCTTCTAGCTGAGAAGCGTAAACGTCATCCAAATCAATGACGACATCCAATTGACATGCCAATGCCTTGCTCACTGCATCACTGTAGGGATAAGCACTAACAAAATATAAATCATCTAACATTGGAAAGGGTCCACGAGCAACGTAAACATACTGATAGTTGCCGTTTATTCGGGTGATTGGGATTTCGATCATGGAAGAGTCGAGGAGAAACGTCTCTGCATTATCGATATCTAGTATACATGATATTGTGGTATTTGGCGGAGGGGCCGTCATGATTTCAAATTCGATTTTGGCTAAAAGACCGCTGCCGCTAAACGTTGGTCCTATCATAATAGAATCGCCAATAAGCACGTAGCCTGTAACATTGTCGATAAATGGTTCGGGCATAATCGTGGTTCTTCCATAGAAGGCATATGTTGGATCAAACACAGGTAACCAAGCATTTGCAGCCTCTATTTGAGTGGAGTTAAAGCAGAGTTTAACCTGCCATGCGAAAAGATCTACGACATTAGAAACATTTAAGGAAATGATGAAGTGATAGCCAACCGGCGTAGTGTTCATATAGAATGTGCATAATGATGGATCCACGTATACTATTGTACCTGACAACGCGACATCTGTTACGTAGAACTGCGCGTCAAATGCTTGAGTCAATATGCCTATTGAAAGCACTGCCAGCAAAATCGTAGAGAATGATTTTTTCATTTTTTCCCTTTCTCCCATTCTTACTTTTCACAGAGAGAGTGAAAGCTTAAGCATTGTCACTAAATATGAAAGCAAATGATACAAACTCTCTCCAAAAATAATTTATAATCGCTAAGTGGTTAATAAAATTTGTGGAAAAATATTCGCGGGCGCTCTTCTATTTTGGAATTGCAACATCGTTTCCATAAAAGCGCGCGAGCTGTAGGCAAGTGCTATGGTTATGGTTACACAATCAAGAATGTCAATTAAACAGGCTAAGCGTAGGCGATTAAGTGTAGAGGAAATTATGCCTTCTTTTAGAAGCTTAAAGAGGTCTTCTCGCTTAAGCCCTGCCTCCTTTACTATCGCCCTGACTAACTCGGGCTTGACATTTTTCCCAGATAATTGAACATATCACAGTTTCTAAGGGGTGATTTTAACATGTCAAGGTCTTTAAAAAAATCTATTAAAGAATGATTAAGTCTTCTGATGGTGTCTTCTTTTGATTCAAGCCTTCCCAGAAAATACAGAATCCGCTTGTTTTCAGCAAAGCGGAGAAGAAGCTCTGTTTTTTCAATTCTTCGTCTTCCGTAGAGTATGATGAACTCCGCTTGGCCAGATTTATACTTCTTCTCCAAGAACTGCAGTTCAGATTCTCGGTCGACAAATTTCAACATGAGTATATACTCGTATTTCAATTATTTAAAATCAACGTCAAATCATAAGACAAATACCGATTGTGACTACAGTAGTCCATCCAAGCGGTGGCAAAGATCATCTTGCAAAAAATAGATAAAAAGGCCGAGGACAAACATTTTTCCTCAAAAATTCCTCTGATCCATCCGATCTAGTGAATATGAAATATGCTTGTCACCGTTTCCAATTGACGCTGATTTTCAAATCATCGACGGCCACAGAGTCTTTACTAGTTCATAGTTTGTTATTATGTCTCTAGCTTTTATAGCTGAAGCTATGCATTTTGTGTTACTACATTATCATCGATTACATTCAGATTCGCACTCCTTCAACTAGCTTAAGAACAGAAAACCTGCTTTGTGGCTTGTATGCTGAAAAAAATTCGTATATATAAGAGAAACCTTACGTATATGAATGGAGCGACCAGCCATATTCGTAAGTGATGTTGAAATTCACATCAAAGCATCTCGTGAAAGGAGATCAGCAGCTCTGGAGGAGTTTGAAAAGAAACGATACATGGTGGTCGGCGATTTAGCAATAAAAACTGTTGAGCAGGCTATTGAGGCTTCAGCAGCACTAGAAGGAAAGCATTTCCACCTACATCCAAGAAGTGCACATAGCAACAGGCTTCGATGGATCAAAGAAAAAGTCCCATCATTATCAAAAGATGTGGATGAACTCTGGGGCGCTTACGGCACCCTTGGCTATGAAGGTATTAACGGCGAGAGAGCGAAAAAAAGTCATCGAAGCCATGGAGCGTGTTTTGGATGCAATTGGAAGAGAGACACATATCAGATTTAAATAAGATTGTTGACAAACTGTCAAAAATTCAAGGCGTAATAGGAGTCTTTCTTTTTGGAAGCATAGCAAGAGGAGACTACGACGCATATTCAGACTACGACTTGCTCGTAATATTTGAAGACAAAGCCCAAATGTGGCAAAATTGGGATACACTTTTCCAAAGCATTAGCAACCTAAAAATGCATCTACACGTGATCCCCCAGACAATTCAAGAACTCAGAACTGCAAATCCAGTGTTCCTAGAAGAGCTAATTGCCAATGGAAAAGTTCTATTTTCAAAGTACCCTCTAGAAGTTTTTCCCAAACCAGTAAAACTGAAACCCTTTTGCCTCATCATTTATGACATGAGCAACCTAAGTTACAGGGACAAAATGAAGACCATCTACTTCCTTTACAAGAAAGAAGGGAAGGGAATTGTCAATAAAGTTGGAGGAACAAAGCTCAACGAAAGTTGCCTCTTAATTCCAAACAACGCATGTAACGACATCATAGACAAACTAATTACAATAGGAGTTAACTTGAAAAAGCTTGAAGTTTATATAGACAGCGAGTACCTTAAGCGCACGCTTATCAAATATTAACTTATCTATGCATTCACCTAAGCTGTTTGCTGGTAAATTTCAGCAATCCCAGTTACACTTTCCAATCTTTAACGCTTTATTAAGCAAATTTAAATAAACATGCAACCTACATTTCTAATAAGCAGAGTGGCTTAAATGTTAAAGTTCCACAGGGAAATACTAAAGGAATTCGAATTAGTAGGCAAGCATGCAAAAATTATACTTTTCGGCTCCTTAGCCAGAGGCGACTATAGGCTGGATTCTGACATTGATTTAGCAGTAATAACAAAAGACAAAAACTTAACGAAGCTATCCTCCTCTATTGCTGATAAGATACTTGCAGAATATGGCAAGCTCGTATCCCTCAAGTTTATAAGCGAAGAAGACCTTGTTAAGAAAAAAACGCCACTTATCGATGAAATCAAAAGCGGAACCGTGATATACAATGGAAGAAAGCGTTAAAATCCGAATAAAAGAAGAGGTTAATACCGCCAAAAAAAGGTTAGATGCGGCTAAACTTTTATTTAAAAAAGGCATGCTGGAAGACGCAGTAAACAGGACCTACTACGCGTTTTTCCACGCTGCCAAAGCAATGCTTAACGTTTTAGGATTTGACGCAAAAACCCATTCAGGCCTAATATCAGAGTTCGGCCTGAGAATAATAAAAACAAACCTAATAGACAAAAAATTCGGAGAATACTTCAGAAGGGCTTTTGAAATGAGGGAAAGCAGCGATTACGAAATAGGCATAATATTCAGCGAAGACGAAGTGCAAACACTTATAAAAAATGCGGATGAATTCCTAAAGAAAGCAAAAGAGTTCACCCAGAAAAGACTTTAGGATTTTGAGGTCAGAGCTGCAGACCAAATCCGAATGTAAAGTTTTTCAGCATTGAATTTGGCTCTTTGGCTCGGGAACTTCAGGAAGGCTTCGTCTCCATGGAGAAAGAGTTCAGAGACTTTAGAGAAGAGTTTAGGGTTTACTAGAGCTGTAGACGCTTTAACAGAGCTCATAAAACAGTTCACATCGTCATTGCAGCACTTCAGTTGATGTATGCGTTTGCTTTTCCATCATAGTAGCCACACTAGCAATAACGTAGAAAGCAACAGTGGGGATCAATGGTAAAGTTTTTATAAAAGGTTTTCCCACCAATATGTGGGAATAGAAAGTGGAAACAAGAATTGGGAATAAGGGAAGAATAACTCTTCCCCTTAAACTGAGACGGTTGCTGGGTCTTAAGGAAGGCGACTCCCTGACCATTGATGTCTCAGGCGACGCAATAATCATGAAGCCGAAAGGAGCCTCAGTAAACGACACTTGGGGCATAGTCCAACTCGGCAAAATCAAAATAGACGAGATTGAGGAGGCACCGGGCAGGGAAAATTAGTGCCCTTTGTAGACTCGAATGTCTTCGTTTACCACTTAGCAGCTGACCCTGTTCATGGACAAAAAGCCAAAAAAATACTTGAAAATATACAAGGTGGCGAAAAATGTGCAACCTCAACTCTGATCATCACGCAGGTATGTAGTTACCTTGAGTGGAAGAAAAAGCCAGATGCCATACCCATCTTTCTATCACTCTTAAAGCATCTAACATCTCTAGATAAAGTTGAGACAACAATGCTTGATTTTGAAGAAGCTAGAAGCATGCAATCAACATTGAAACTCTCGTGGTCCATGTGGGACGACATTGTAATTGCTGCACAAATGCAAAGACTGAAAATTAAAGAGATATATTCAAACGACAAAGATTTTGACAAGATCCAAGGGGTTAAAAGGTTGTTCTAAAGCGCGCGCTGTGCTAACTTGTGAAAACTCGTGTCTCTTAAACGGTAAAGCTAAATCCTTTCTAGCCTTCCCAGAAAGCTACCATTCTTTGAACAGTTCAACAGCTTCACTTGCATATTTGCAAAGCGGTTAAGATGTTATTCAGTAATTTTCTTAAGCTGCTTCTGGTACATTTCGACGATTTCTTCAACTGTTGTTGCATCCTCTGCTGATTTATCAATCCTATAATTGCCAGTAAACCTTGGAAAGCGTATGGCTAATCCGCTTGCTTTTCGGATGGCGTCCATTGCACACGTGTGTATGGGACTTAAGGTTATTTCTGCTCCCAAGACTTCAATTACGACAACTGGTTCAAACCATACGTCTGCCTCAATAAGTGATTGCACTCTCGGATGTTTATGGTCTATTCTATGTTTTTCAAGCATTTTTGGCAACTTAGCTAAATCTTCATCTGTAAATCCAGTTCCACATTTTGTCACAGTTTCAAAAGTGTCATTTTCAGGATTATAAGCTGCTAGAAGCAGTGCACCGTATGCTCCAGCACGTTTTCCTCTTCCATGAAACGCACCTACTATTACAAGGTCTACAGTGTCTGTCATTTCACTTTTATAATCCCGTTTATATTTTATCCAAAGCCAACCTCTTGCCCCAGCTTGATAAACCGAATCTTTTGCAATTGATTTACACACTAAACCTTCACAGCCATTTTCTATAGCTTCTAAGAAGAATTTTTCCAGTTCCTTCGCTTTGCTCGTAATTATGTGCTTAGCAGTTTTCACCCTGTCACTTTCTTTTATCGTCTTTACTAGGGTTTCTCGTCTAACAGGGTAAGGCTCTAACGTTAGGTCTTTACCATCAACATAGAGAGCATCAAACATAAAAAGCGAAACAGGATACTCTTCCATAGCCTCTTTAATACCATACTTACGTCTACGATGCATCAACTCTTGAAAAGGACGCATTTCACCAGTGTCCAAGTCTATAGCCACACACTCAGCCTCCAAAATTGCTTCTTTAGCTACCACATGTTTCTTGACAAGTTCGACAGCATCAGGATATTGGTCAGAAATGTTTTCTAATCGACGAGAAAAAAGAACAACATCTGCATCTTTCTTGTGAGCCTGTATCCTTTCACCATCATACTTGTATTCAGCTATGCACTTGCCCCCAAGCTTCTCCAAGATTTCTTCTGGTGAGGAAAGTCTTTCAGCCAACATTGGCCTTATTGGTTCACCTACAAGAACCTCGAACTTTTCAATTCCAGCTAAACCTTTTTCAGCAACAACTCTTGCAACTCTGCCTAAGTCTGAAGAAACATTGTAAGCACGCTCCACAAGTTCACGAGCTTCTTTTCCACCGCCATAGGCTATGGCTAAAGCGTCCAGCACAGTCATGTCAGCAATGCCTAAGCGCAGATTTCCAGTAACCGTTCGCATGATATATTTAGCCTCTTTCGGAGTGGCATCTGCCAAAAGCCCTGCTAACAATGCTGTTTTAAGGTCAACAGCGCCAGAACCAGAAGATTTGGCCATTTTGTCTAGTGTTTCATAAACTTTTTGAACTGTTAAAGGTTGATGGAAAAATGTTGCTTGCTTTTTGTTAGCTATGAAACTTTGGGCTGTTTCCCCTATATCGCCAGTTTTCTTTAAGTCTTCTTCAATTTCAGCTTCTTTTCTTCCAGAAGCTCTTGCCAAAGCTTTTATTGCAAGTTTCTCAGCAACGCCTATTTCAAGGCTAACGAAATCTGGATAAATTTTACCTTGAGTTAAATAAACAACTTTGTCAATAATTTCTCGCGGAGTATCTTTCAAAAGATTAACTAGAAGATCAGTCATTTCAAGCCTTTTGGTTGTGGCCTCAATTTTTTCATATGCGTCAGCTATTGTTGCATATTTCAACATGAAGCCTCACTAGATAAGAGAATAGAATGTGAGTATTAAGATTTCATTCCACCATCTAGAATGCTTCATAATGAACTATTAGATGCATCGGTCTTCTGCTTCGCGGCGAAGGGGCTTCAGCAGGGTACCCGATTGGAATTATTGCCACAGGTCGTATTCCATTTGGAATTCCAAGTATTTCGCTTACTTTCTCCTCTCTAAAAGCGCCTACCCAGCAAGAACCAAGTCCAAGAGAGTAAGCACACAAAAGAATGTTCAGAGTAGCTGCAGCTGTGTCTTGGATGCAATACAAGGTTTTGCCTCGAACCCCATATCCTTGAGAAGAACGATTCTCGTTTGCACACACAACAATTACAACAGGAGCAGTCTCTATGAACTCTTGATTTAAGGCAGCTTCAGCCAACTTTCTCTTAATCTCTGGCTTTCTGACAATTATGAATTCCCACGGTTGAATATTGCCAGCAGAAGGCGCACATATTGCTGCATCGATTAGTTTTTCAACAACTTCTGACGAAACATCCTCACTTTTGAACGCTCTTATGCTTCTTCGCCCTTTAATGGCTTCTAAAACATCCATAACTCAATCACTCACCATCTGTTAGTGTAGATCGCAAAAGCCTTAAGTTTTATTGTGTATTCCATTTGTCTAGGATGATGAAACAGAGAGTCAATAGAGCTTCGGCAATGATGTGACTCGACGGGCGAACTGACATCTTTTTTGGGAAAATTTATCAGTTAAAAACACGAATGAAAAGAGAAGCAGGATTTAATGTTGAGAAAGGGGAATTTAGGCGAAAAGACAGTGTCTAAATCAAAGATTGTAGAAACTCTAGATGGGCTTTCATCAAGAAAAGCTGTGAAGTATGGAGTATACGTAACTGCTGTAGTGCTGTTCTTTGCATTAATATTGTTTCCGCCCATTCTTGGAGTGATAATCAAATGGGAATTTATGCAACAAGTTTTAAGCGAGCCAGAACTGGCATCAAGTGCCTTGAATGCTATTGCAAACTCTTTCGCAGTAGCCTTGCTTGTTTCAGCTTTAGACTTGATTGCTGGAGTGCCGATGGCGTGGCTTATTACTCGAGGAAAATCAAAATGGCTGAATGTTCTGGACACGTTTTCGGACATTCCGTTCATCGTACCCACAGCAGTGCTGGGTTATTCGCTCCTTTTGTTTTGGAGCACCGAAGGAGTGTCTTCACTTTTTGGATGCTCTCTTGTCTCGCCTGGCTGGCTCCTTGTTATATTGTTGCATTTCACATTTTCCTTCCCTGTAGTGGTCAGAGTGGTGGTTGGGGCACTGCTTGATTATAAAATGGAGTATGAACAAGCTTCAAGAACTCTTGGTGCCCCACCGTTTACAGCAGCAAGAACAGTTACATTTCCAATTCTAAAACCTTCACTTATTGCGGCTTTCATCCTTGCATTTTCAAGGTCAATCTCAGAGACGGGAGCAACAATGATGGTTGCCGGCATGTTTGAGAATGGAGCAACATTCATACAAAACCAATTAGGTCCAAATAAAGAGATAACTGGGCCAGTTGTTTTTGCCAGCTTTGTCTTAATGATTTTTTCAGTTTTAATATTCATAATAATAAGGCTTCTTGGTCCAAGATTTAAAGTGCCAATAAGAAAAGTTTGGACAACGACAGAGAGGAAGGCAAGCTACGCCAAAGCTGCGTCTTCAAGAAATGCAATGTCGCTTTTGATATTCTTTGCCATAGTTTTTATTCCATCAATTTTCGTTGCATTCCCTGCAATGAGTGCTGTTTTCGGAAGCACCTTTTTAGATGCTTTGAAAGGAGTAGGTGTTTGGGGAGATTATTGGCAAAGCCTTCTTTTATCCTATTATTTAGGAGCCATAGTTACTTTGTTAAACATCATTATTGGTTTGCCTATGGCAATCATAATTGCTAGAAGAAAATTTGGCGAAAAAGCTTCAGGATTATTAGACATCATGGTGAATATTCCATTAGTTGTAACATCCGCCGCTCTAGGTGCCTCGCTCAAAGTTTTTTGGACAGAAGGATTTGCACCGATTCCAGAAATGGTGCTGCTTATTTTCGCGCATCTCTGCATCACATATCCTTACTTTGTAAGATCAATTTCAGCAGCTGTAGAAAGAATAAGTGTGGATTTAGAAGAAGCATCAAGAACATTAGGAGCTAAGCCATTAGGCGTTTTTAGAACAATAATATTGCCTTTGACTAAATACTCAATAATTTCAGGTGCAATAATGGTTTTCACAAGAAGCCTCAGTGAAACCGGAGCAACTTTAGCTGTAACTAACCTTCAGACAGCTCCTGTAATTCTCGTCAAATGGGTTAAAGGAAACATGAATGAACAGGTAATTGGTTTAGGCTGCGGTTTTCTCATACTATTTTCATTCATAATCCTATTGATTTTAAGATTTATTGTTAAAGGAAAAGGAAGATACTAGAATGGTTAAAATACATTCTGAACCAAACATAATAAAATTCAAACGTGTTAATATGCAAAATGCAGAGGAGGCGTAACGTTGCCTGATGTTCGCATAGTCAATGTTTCAAAAAAATTTGGGAAAATTGTAGCGGTTAGCAACGTTAGCCTCCATATTCATGATAAGGAATATTTTGCTTTGCTTGGTCCAAGCGGATGTGGAAAAACAACATTGTTAAGGCTTATAGCTGGTTTGATTAAGCCGGATGAAGGGGAAATTTACATTGGAGACAAGCTTGTAAATGATGTCCCACCAGAGGATAGAGACATTGGATTCGTCTTTCAAACATTTGCATTATTTCCACATATGAATGCTTGGGACAATGTGACTTATGGTCCGAGAGTGAAAGGTTTCAATATGAAAAAGACAGCTACAATAGGACATGAAGTGCTTGAAATGGTTCGGCTGCACGAGAGATTAGATGCTTTTCCAAGAGAGTTAAGCGGTGGGATGATGCAGAGAATAGCTGTTGCAAGAGCCCTTGCTGCAGGAGCCAAATTGTTGCTTTTAGATGAACCACTTGGACAATTGGATGCAAAGGTAAGGAATGAACTACGGTATGAGATTAGAAAAATGGCTAAAGACCTCGGTTTAACAGCTATTCACGTGACTCATGACCAATCTGAAGCGATGGCGATTTCTGACAGGATAGCAATTATGAAAAAAGGCAAGATTGTACAGGTTGGAACTCCAAATGAGCTTTACATGAGTCCGAAAAGTTTGTTTGTGGCTCATTTCATTGGTGAATCAAATTTTCTGGAAGGTTATGTTTCAAATGTAAGTAGTAAAGGGACAGTGATAGAGCTTCGCGGCGGAATAAAAGTTCATGCAGCCAATAAAAGCATGAAGGAAGGAGACAGAGTCATTTTGGCTATAAGACCGGAGACTTTTGTAATAGAAAAAGAAATAAAGAAAAGTAAAACTTCAATTTCAGGCTTTGTAGAAAAGGTTACTTTTGAAGGAACAAATGTGCGATATGAAATCAGACTTGAGAACCAAGACTTAGTAATAAGCATCAAACCATCTCTAACAGAAGAATGGTTTAAGACAGGCGAAAAGGTTTCTATAAGTTTCCCACCAGAGAAAACCCACCTGTTTCCATATCCAGATGTAGGACTGAAGGAGGAAATAGCTGTTGAGTGAATTGATAAAATGGTTTCAAAAAAGAAGAGAAACTAGAGCCCTAATGACTATACAACGACACTTGGCCTTAACAACTGGAATAGTTGAAGATTTGGAAAAAGCGGTAACTGCAGCGATAAAAGAGAATCAAGAAGAAAAACAAAAAAGCATTGAAAGAGTAAGAAGCCACGAAAAAGAAGCAGATGCCCTCAGAAGAAATGTTATGGATGATATATCAAGAGGTGAACTATCACCAATGGATAGAGTAGACCTAATGGATCTTGTTAAACGAATAGACATGGTTGCAGACTGGAGCAGAGAATCCACACGGGTACTTGGTGCAATACCTATGGGACGTGTTCCAAAATCAATAAAGGAAAAATTCATAGAAATGGTTAAAAACGTAAAAGAATGTGCAATTTCCCTTCAAAAATGCGTGAACAAAATGATGACAAAGCCTGAAGAAGCCCTGCAAGCTGCAGATGAGGTTGAACGTAAAGAAGAAAAAGTTGACGACATACATGAAGAAGCTAGAGCATTGCTTGGAAAAGAAGACTTACCTAACGCTGGCATCGCAATTCTTGCAAGTCAACTTTTTGAAGCATTAGAAATGATTGCAGACGCATGTGAAGATGCATGCGATCAAGTAAGAATTATAATGGTTAGAAAGTGAGGTGAATGATATGAGTGAAATAAGGATTAATGTTTCTGAATTGAAAAGTGAAGAAAGTGCTCTGGTTAAAGATCTAGTTGAATTTATAAAAGAAAAAACTAAAGCAGAGGTTGAAACAACAACAGACTCCATAATTGTGAAAAGCGAGGGAAAAAGCGTTTCAAAAAAATATCTACGGGTACTTGTCAAAAAATTTCTACACAAAAACGAATTAAAAGACTATTTCAGAGTAATCGGTGAAGAAGAAAAAGCTTTGATGATTAAAGGAAAGAAAATTCCAGAGGAATAGCATTCTACTTCTTTTTCAACATTTCACGTTTCTTTTTTGCAAGATCCTGTCTAACCTTCAACACAAGATACCTTGCAACATAAACTCGTTCATACGCCTCTAACAACTTCTTGTCCAAAACAAAACCTTCAGCTTCTGCTAGCAGATTCCTCAAATCAACCATGATTGAATCAATATTGGTTTTTTTGAAGTCAAAATTGGAATTTAACCTTGCCATGCCACTTTCATCACCAATGGTTATTGAAAGTAAAAAGAGAGCGTATTCAATTTCTGCTCCAACATGCCATAGGCTATCGGCAATTGCACTATTGTCTTTTCTGTTTAAGCCAGACATACAATCATCTACGTACCTTACAGCGGATTTCAAGGCTCTCAACATCTTCTCGTTAATAGTCATCGTCTCACTCATTTTTAGCAAACGCCTTCCAACACTTTTTTATTATTTCGCAAAAGTTAGCTATTTCACTTCTTCTCCTTAATAATAAAGAATATCCCAAGTAAAATCAACACTGCACCAAAAACGAATGGATACGCAGGAATTTCTCCAAAGAAAACTATGCCCAGTGCCGTTGCACCAAGAGGCTCAAGCAAAGCCATAGTTGCAGTCTCAAAAGACTTCAGGTTCGACAAAGAAGAAAAGTACAGAGTATGCGCAATTGCAGTGGGCATTATTCCCAAACCTATCAAAGGAAACAAAATTTCTGTCCCAATTGGTATTGCGAAGGTTTTGCCAGTAGTTGATAATCCTAAAAAGGCCACTATAATGGCAGTTAGCATATAAATTGGAATCATTATCGAAAGAATATTCATTTGACCCCTTATCCTCATCCCATAATTGAGATAAATGGCTTCAACAAACGCAGCTAAAACTGCTTCCAAATCACCTCTCAGACTCGCAGAAAAAATTGTCGCATTTGCAGTTACGGTTTCAGCATAGGCAATTATGCATACTCCCATAAAGGATACTATTGCACCAACAAGTGCAGTATGCGATGGCTTAAGCTTTAAGAAAAATGTGGAAATAAACATTGAAAAAATTGGTGTGGTGTTAACAAGAACAGTTGCGTTCAGAATTGTTGTTTCCTTCACCGCGGATATGAAGAATATGAAGTGCAATCCCAGAAAAAAGCTTAGAGCTAATAAGCTGATTGAATTTTTCTTTACAAGATTAAAACTGAAAGATTTCTTACAAACAACCAATATAACAGTTAAGGATAGGCAGGCAATAATTAAACGCCAAAAAGCTATAGAGAACGAATCGAAATCCCTCAGAAATTTTATGAAGATTGCTGCTGTTCCAAAAAGAAACCCAGCAGTGATGCCTTCTATTAAAGACAGTTTCCTCGTCGTCAAATATACCAACACCATTTCCAACAGTGGCTTAAATTAATATAACTTTACTAAAATAATAAGGCTCCAAAGACTTGCGTGCGGAGAAAAAGATGGATACAGAGGAAATTATGAACTTATCTTTGAAGCTTGCCGGATTTAAAGAAGTGCCAGAAGATAGCGCTATATATTGGAGCGGTAAAAACATAGAAAAAGTGCTATTCTGCATAGATGCAGGTGCCGCGGAGCTTTTGCTTGCAAAAGATTTAGGGTATGATGCTGTAATTGCGCATCATCCGATAGGAGGCCCTGCTGCAATTAACTTTTTCCAAGTTTTTAAAAGGCACATCACCCAAATGATGGCTGCAGGAGTTCCAAAAAAACCGGCGGAAAATGCTGTAAAAAAGAAACTCGAAGAATTAGAAGTTGAAGCACACATGAGAAATTATGCACATGCAATTGATGTGGCGAAGCATTTGAAAATGCCCTTTATGAACATTCATACGCCGTTAGACGAAGTTGGAAGAAAAATTATGAGTGAACAAATCAACAAGAAAATTGGAAAAAACTCTAGAGTGCGCGATGTTGTTTCTGCTTTGATGGAACTTCCTGAATTTAAGAATGCAACCACAGAAATCAAGATTCGCTTAGGAAAACCAGAAAATCTCGCAGGAAAAATTGTCGTCTCGCATGGTGCAGGAACAAATGGAGGATATGAAGTTGCGAAAACC
>CAZAXN010000031.1:0-22903 GCA_964489195.1 uncultured Candidatus Bathyarchaeia archaeon | reverse complement strand
TCAGATTACTAAAGCTAACGCAGATAAGATAAAAGCGAAGATTGTGGCGGAAGGCGCCAACGGACCAACAACACCAGAAGCGGATGAAATTCTATTCAGAAAAGGAGTGTTTCTGATTCCAGATATTTTAGCAAATTCTGGTGGAGTGACAGCGAGCTATTTTGAATGGGTTCAAAACTTAACACGGGAACATTGGACTTTGGAAGATGTGAATCGAAAACTGGAAAATAAAATGGTTAGGGCTTTCAATGATGTTTGCAATACAGCGAAAAAAGAACAAAGCGATATGAGAACTGCAGCCTTGATGCTTGGCGTTGGAAGAGTAGCAGAAGCTATAAAGACATTGGGTTTATGGCCATAACAGAAAAGAAACATCAATTCAAACAATTGATTAGCAATAGAGGCAGTGTCCAGAATTTTTAAACTTATTAATCTAAGTTTTTAAATTGCTATTCTTATATTTGCTTTATAGCGTATCCGTAGATTGGGAGAGGGAAAGGAATGGCAAAGGCAAATTCAATGAATATTGGAAATTTAGATTTTTGTTTTGAAAATTCACTTGTAAAAGTTATTGCAAATAGAAATTGCCCAGAAATCAAACTTGCAGGGCTGAATGTTGGACCGTTTGAGGAAGGAAATGAATATGAGGTTCAATTCTGGATAGCAGAAGAGCTTGAAAAAGCTGGAGTTGCACATTTACGTGAAGAAGAACACTTAGATGCAACTAAGCTTTACAAAATTCAATGGACAGAACGGATACAAACATCTGGTCAAATATCAAAATTGCCAGAAACCTTTTACCCAAAACTTCGCAGATACCTTGCAAATCTAAAAGAAGAATCAGCTAAAACTCCAGAAAAATTACGAGAATACGAGAAAAGTAAACATTTGACACAGGACATTGTGAATTCACGATTAAAGAAAATAGTTTCCCTTGCATCAGCTCCACCTCAAACAGAACAAATATTAAAGAATTTTTCAAGTGAGGAAAGAGTTCTTTATGAGCGACTCCACAAACTTATTTGCAAGTGGAGAATGCACATATTAGAATACGAGGAGACTTAAGAATGACGGAAGAATTAGAAACTATCGACCCGCAAGAACGTTTCCAAGAGTTCTTTAAAACAGAAAAATATCGTCAAAGAATCTCGCAAATGGCAGTTTCAGGCAAAACATCATTGATAGTTGATTTTGAAGACATTCTAATTTTTGATAATAAGCTTGCAGAGGAACTTAGAGAAAGACCAGACGAATACTTAAAACATGCCAACAATGCAGCGTATGCACAGCTTCAAACAGAAGACCCAGAATATGCAGAGAAAATAGCAGAAAAAGGAGAAACAGTAACAGCTAGAATCGTCAGACTATTGGACACAGCACAACTTCGAAAACTCGGGTCAGACCACATTGGAAAACTTGTAATGATTGAGGGAATCGTAGTCCGCTCAACACCCGTGCGCCCAATGGTCATGCGCGCTGCATTCAAATGTAAACGATGTGGAGAAACAACCGCCTTAGACCAGAGTGGACAATTTCTCAAAGCCCCATTCACATGCAGCAACCCATCCTGTGGAGCGAAAGGCATGTTTGATTTTATCCAAGAAGAATCCACATTCATCGATTCACAAGATTTGCGCATACAAGAACGCCCAGAAGATCTGCCACCAGGTCAACTCCCCAGAACCTTACATGTTAAGCTCGTGGGAGGCGAAATAGTGGATGTAGCAAGACCTGGCGACCACGTTTCAATAGTTGGGATAGTTCGTGCAGTATCACCAACACTTCCCAGAGTGGGAAAGTTTCGCACATTCATTCTACACGTAGATGCAAATTCCATTGAAGTTTTGGGCAAAGAACCAGAAATAGCAATCCCCTCTCCAGAAGAAGAGGAAAAAATATTGGAACTCGCAAAAGATGCTTGGATACACAGAAAAATCATGAACTCTATCGCACCATCAATTTATGGATATGATCACATAAAAGAGGCTCTAATGTATCTATTGTTTGGAGGTGTGCCAAAGAGTCTTCCAGACATAACAATAAGAGGAGAAATGAATGCTCTTTTGATAGGAGACCCTGGAACAGCAAAATCTCAGCTTCTGCAATACGTGGCAAGAATTGCGCCCCGTGGATTGTACACTTCTGGACGTGGAACAACAGCTGCTGGTTTAACTGCAGCAGTCATACGTGAGAAAGGTGGGGGAATGAGCCTTGAAGCAGGGGCACTGGTGCTGGCTGACAAAGGAATTGCTTGCATTGATGAGATGGATAAGATGCGTCCGGAAGATAGAGTTGCTATTCACGAGGCTATGGAGCAACATACGGTTTCAGTTGCGAAAGGCGGTATTGTAGCGACACTTAATGCCAGAACAGCCATACTTGCAGCAGCTAACCCCGCGTTAGGAAGATATGAACCACATAGGAATATAGCTGAAAACATATCATTGCCAGTTACAATACTTTCAAGATTTGACCTAATCTTTGTAATACGGGACGTGCCAAATAAGGAAATTGATGACAAAATGTCAGAGCATATTCTTGAAATCCACAAAAAAGGACTGAGTCCAGTAGAACCACCAATAGCATCAGAACTTTTGCGAAAATACATAAGTTATGCCAAAGGAATTAAACCAGTCTTAACTAAGGAAGCATTGCAGCGCCTCAAAGATTTTTATTTGGCAATGCGTTCTGCAAGCGAAACTGAAGGCTCACCAGTTGCAATAACTGCACGCCAATTAGAATCACTTGTCCGTATAGCAGAAGCAAGAGCACGTGCAGCACTCAGAAAAGAAGTATCAGCGGAAGACGCAGAAGCAGCTATTGCTATAATGAAAAGGTCTCTTGAAGAAGTGGGTATAGATGTATCTTCATACAAAATTGACATTGACATTTTAATGACGGGAAAACCAAAAAGCATGAGAGACAAACTGCAAATAATCATTTCAACCTTAATGGCAATGGAAAAAGAAACAGGAATGGTTGAAAAAACAACTTTATTAAACGAGCTTGAAACAAAATACAAAGTTCCAATAGCCGAAGGAGAACGACTCCTAGGCCAGCTACTACGTGAAGGAACAATTTACGAGCCTAGAGAAGGTTACGTAAAAAAGACATAGAATCCAATATCAATACTCTTTATATGAGAGAGCATTTCATCGATATCTGGCAGGCATGTACCTTTATAGAAATATTAATCAAATCCTAACAGCGCGCACTCGTGAACAAACGTTAAAAATCCAAAATTGTTAGATAACAATTGTGAATACTAATGAAATCAATAATGGTTGTTGTCGGCACAAAAAAGGAGGAAATATTAGATGCCATAAAAATGGCATTAGATCAGCCGAAGGAATTACCAGAAAAATCTCCTTATGGAAATGCAGCTGAGAATATTGTGAAACTTATCAAAGATTTTGCTGGTTAGAAGAATTCCTTAGGATATGTATGTTGTTTTTTTATCTTCTTCTTTCCGTATCTCTTCAGCCTGCAAAGTTCGTTTCTCTTCAATCTTCTGTAATCGGGAAACTATCTTTTCTGCCTTGGCAATTTCCTCATCCAAACCAGTTAAGTTTATGTCAAGCTTTAACATTGTTTTTAATGTTTCTAGAACACTTTTAGCAGCCTTAGGATCAGGTAAATATCCGCGGGTTTCACCTAATAAACAAAGTGCATTAATCTTCTTAAAAGGAGCTAAGCCTAGAATTAAGCCTGCTGTGCCGACAATAGGGCTTTCTGTTGGGCTCACAATTGCGTTGGCTTGCAGTGCACTGTTCAAGAGTTCAGGGTTGGTTGCAGCTGCTATTACTTTTGGCTTGTCCTTTGATTCCATTCGGTAGCCGCCAATTGTGATAATCAATTTTACATTATGCTGCTTAGCAAAATTGAGAATGCGGTCTGAAATTTCATATTGCCCTTCAATAGTCTGTGCTTGGCTGTCACCTACAAAAAATACCAGGTCATTTGTGCCATTTTTGTTCTTCCAAAAATAAAATGTTCCACGCAATAGCCTGACAGTTCCCTTCTTACTGACATATACGAAATATGGAAAATGCGGAGAGAAAAGATACGCAAATTTTTCAGCCTTCAATTGTTTGATTAAATGTCGCGTGGCAATTTTGCCAACAAGGCCTAAACCTGGAAGACCACCTACTAAAATGGGATCATTCAAATCTACTTTTGCAAACTCTTTGATGAAAGTTTCCTTCACCCTGCTGAGCCTTCCCTTTTCAAAGCCATCCTGTACTTGAGGTATTTATCATCTGGAGAAAATTTCGGTGGATGTGGCACTTGAACCTTTCCACCACAGTGAGGACATTGGTCCTTTTTTAATGTGTATTTTTGACATTTTCCACATTTTCTTAAAAGCCAAACCATTATTTTTCTCTCCTAAAATTACCTTGTCCTCCAGCTTTAACAACATTAGAAACAACATTTTCAGCGACTCTCTGTAACACAGCTTCTGCATTTTTGTAGTTTTCAGCCATAACTTCAATGCAGTATTTTGGTGCCGCAACAACATAAAAGCGAAGCTTTGCTTCTCGAGATTTTTCAGCTTTTTTGGCATTCAAAAAGGCTTCTTTGATGATTTGCACTCCTTCAGGATTCATACAACGAAGCTCAACTATTCCTTTCACCCTAACCATCGGCACATGCATTCTCTCTTTAGCAGTCTCAGCAATCACTGTCGCAAGGTCTTCAGCAACACCTATTTTAGTCAAAGCTACAACACCGTCTTTAACTACTTTTTCGAAGCCTTCAAATAATCCGTATTCCTTTTCCATAAGGGCACCAGCCTTCTCATAGGCTTCCTCCAATGATAAGCCTGTTTTCTCAGCGATGCTTCGAAGCAAAGTTTCAGCTTTCCTTTCCCTTTTCCAAACCATAATTTTCTCAATTTTCTCTCTTTTTGTAACTCTCCTAAGAGACAAATCTATGTGTCCTTTTTCAATGTCTACTCGCAAAACTTTTAAAACAACTTTCTGCCCTTCGCGAATAAAATCACGAATGTTCCGAATCCAAGAAGAAGATATTTCAGAAACATGTAGTAAACCTCTCTTGTCATATTCATCAAGTTTCACATAAGCTCCAAAATCAGTAACTTCCTGTACAGTGGCTATTACTAAATCGCCAATCTCTGGCCATTCCTGCTTCTTAAAAGCCATAGTTATCCCTATTCAAAAACTGCGACAACTTCACCCTTTATTATACTCTTTCCACCAGAAGGCTCAGCAAGTTCAACTCCACAAACATTACACTTAACCTTGTTTACGACATGACTGAAAACTATTTGCTCATTACCACATTTCAGACATTTCAACCGAATGAAATTACTTCTAGGCTTCGGAATCAGTTTCTCCCAATCAGACATAACATCCAACCTCAATCTTATGCAATTGTTAACTTTCGCAGACGCATGCCATCCTTATGCCTTGTATAACCACAAACTTTACATTTTAACTTTAAAGTCTGCTTCTTAGTAGTCTTCGCAAATTCCCTTTGAAGAGGATATTTTTGACCCCCATAACCTCTCTTTTCCCGTTCATGATGACGCTCACCCTTAGCTAAAGCCCTCCTTTTACCAGCCTTGTAAAGGGCAACAGTGTGAATCTGATGTTGTTTGCATTTTGGACAGTATGTTTTGACTTCTTTTGGAACGTTCACCTAATCACGACCAGCTTTGCATAAAGAAAACATGCTTCCTCTTATACCTTTTTCGCCACTGCAAGTCATGCCTCGACTTTTTCAGCCAAACCTTGCTTAACAAGAATCTTTGCATTTTCAACTGGTAAAGATGCAACGTCTTCTACCTTAAAAGGTCCATAAGATTTCATATCGACACCAATTATTGACGGAATATCCTTCAGAAAACGCAATGCAGCCAGTTTATGCTTCTGCTCAGAACCAATCTGAGGTAAATATCCACGGAGAACATCTTTGGCGAAGTTGTGAAAAGCCTCGGCAAAAGAAGAGACACTGGAAAAGATTCTCTCCTCTTCAACAGTCAGCAAATCTGAAGACACTTTTCCACCTTTTGCAACTGTTCTGACCAACTTTTTGTAACGCATCTTAATCAACTCCAAAATCATACGTTCAACATTTTGCATTTCCTTTTTCAATAAGGTTGCCTTCAACGTTCTTTTGTCAAGCATTCGACCTTCCTCGCTCATCTTCCGCAGGTAATCAGTCATCTTGGAATAAAAATCCGGAGGAAGCCCTTGAAGTTCAAAGCTTTCAAGCTCTTTTTTCCAAATTTCATACAAATCATTATACATGATCACCTAACAACCTCCGCTCTTCCCTTACACACAAGTAGCAAAGCTGCAGCAGTTGGCAATTCAACCTTCTGGTTCTTATAAGGACCAAACACTTCATCACCTACCCTGAACTCTGGAGCATCGGAAACATTAACAGTTGCTTCACCTTCTCTAAAGGCTATTGCATCCTTGAATGGATCAAAGGAATCTATGCGAGAAAGAGGAAATTCAACTTTTTTGAAGCCAGTCTTGCCATGCAAAGTATCAGGCAGTCTGATTAGACGGTGAATATCTGCAGTTACTACGGTGTCAATTTTAGCTGACTTCAACTTTGCAACATAGTTTAGTATTTTTCTCCAAGTTTCGACACCAACACCTTTAACGGAAGTTAATGCTTTTGTTTCTGACCAGTTCTTCAATATCATTTCCTTATTCTTCAGTATCGCATAGGAAACAGTTTTCTTAAGTCCAATTTCATTAAAGTTTTTTTCCTTAGCATTACGAATGAAACTCTGCAGCTCCAGCGCTAGGCGTCTTTGCCAGCCGAAATCGCCTAGTTGAAAAACGTAAGGAGATGATTGCCTTCCCTGATATTTCTCAGCCAGTACAGGAAATTGCATATCAAGTCCCAGACCAGTAAAATAATCAACGATTTCCTTACGCGCGATAGCATCCAGTTCATGGATTAATTCACTTTCTACATGAACATGGTAGCCTCGATGACCAGAGAAAAAAACACGTATATCTTTTTCAGAAAAACCAAAATCGAGAACAAGCATGTCCAATACCTTAGCGGTTTCTTCTCTAGCTGATTCCAAACAAAGATTACATGGCCATGTGTTAACTACAAACTTTTCCTTACCACAAATAGGACATCTGCTTGGCACACTCCCTTTTCCAGCAAATCCACAAGCAACGCAAGTCCATTTATCATGTACTTTGTCACAAGAGGTAGGAATATGATCTGCGTCAATGTCGAAAATCAAGTCAGCACCAATCCACCCTTTCCTATCCATTTCGGCTGTGGGATCAGCATAGTAGGCACAAGAATAGTAAGCGTCAGAAGGAACAAAATCCTTCAAAAACTCCCATAATGCATTCTGATTTGCAAAGGTTTTATGACGAATCATAATGTTATCAAATGAAATAAAGCCAAACTCTCTTTCTTCGATCATTAGCAGAGCCATGCCTTTACAACTTTCCTCATTGTTATAATAATTCCGAAACAATTTGTTAACAAACAGATTTGACTGCACTTGCATCCTCTCTCAGTAAGATAGACTAACACTCATATGTAAAAATATTGAGAAAAAGGGTAAACACAATGTCATAGTATGCTTAGAAGATTATTTACAAATTTTTCAAAAGGCAACTAAAAACAATTTTATAAAATTCGCTCGGTTCATAAATGTGAATTCTATACTCTTCGCTAGTTTCATAACGCACGCACCGGAATGGAGGCCTTACTTCAAAACTGCCTCGAAGCACCTAAAATCCTTCTTTTCACTAGATCGGCAACACGATAAGCATCAAGAAACCTCATCCATATTGAAGAGTATTTTTCATGAGATTTAGTTAATGTTAAAGAATGTATTGAATCTTAACCAATAAAAGAGAAAGAAAGAATAACTAGTCACTTCTAAATGTTACAAATCCGCACTAAACTTAAATCGAGACGAATCTTTAATGTCAGCCATCTTGCAAACGATGAAACACAAAACCAGCGTCTTCACACGAATGATTCAGGAAAATGTCTTCCACATTATGGCTAAGTTCTTACCAGTTATAGCCCTCATCATACCGTTTCTGATATTATATTCACTTTATCCAAACACCTTTGAGCCTGTATGGACAGGAACGTGGAAAAACAGACTTGGCTATGTCTTCTTTTTATGGCTTTTTTCTATGGAGACAATAATTAATTGGGAAGAGCTTAGAATAGAAAAACATAAAATATTGTCAGCAAAAACTGCGGTGATTATTACAGTTTTCTTCCTTCCCACGATTTTCGTGATTTTCACCAATTATCTTGGACTAAAGCAAATAATAATCGATTTGTCCACGCAGTTCAACATAAGACCTGATTGGGCAGCATTAATGCCATTAACGATAGAATATCTAGTTTTTGCATTTTTGTTCGCTATGATTGTCTTCCTAGAGTATGGAAGCAGAGGAATAAAAGGATACTCAGTTTCAACATTCTTCTTGGTAATAATCGGAGCAATATACGCAATAGATAACATCTATCCACTTGGAGAGTTTGCACCATTTCAAATCTTGGTCACCCCCACTGCTACATTCGCAGCAAATATTCTAAGCCTAATGGGGTATCAAACAAGACTAGATACTAAAACTATTGTGCCATATCTATTTGCACAAAATCCGAAAAACCCAAGGGAATATTTTGGAGCATATATAGATTGGCCGTGCTCAGGAGTGGAGAGTCTTCTGATTTACACAGTAACAATTCTATTGTTTTTGAAAAAAAGTGATCTATCTTTAAAGGCTAAACCAATTTACTTTTTAATTGGTGCTGTAGTTACATATTTCATCAACATTTTAAGGATAGTCACTCTTTATACCATTGCGATACATAATGGCAATTGGGGGGTTTTTCATGATTTTTACGGTCCATTCTATTCCATAATATGGATTATTTCCTATCCTTTAATAATTATTGGAAGCCAAGTTCTGTGGGATAAGTTAAGAAGATGAGACTAGCTAATAAGTAGGGCTGTTATTAGAATCCTTATCCTCAAATGGAATATGTCAAAATTCATGTTTTCAATCATAAGGCATTTTGACTCAAAGAAACGTCACAAAAATCGTGAAAAATTTTCAATATAAAAGCATATCACAACTATCGCAATACATGGACAAGAGTAAAATGTTATCCCCAAACGAAGATCTTATAAACGCAAGAGAGCCTAATTTTCATCAATATCTGAGGAAGTATGATGAAGATAGCCCTATGTCACCACTACAGTCTCACTTATTTTGGTGGTGGTGAACGATTTTTGATCGATGTTGCAAATCAATTAAAGAAAAAAGGACACGATGTGGTAATGTATGCATTGCCTTTTGGTCGTAGACAAGTCCAACTGACCAGGTTACTACAAGATATTGAGTATCATGAGAACTTCATTCACAATATCCGAGATGTAGATGTAGCCTACTTCATTTATGCACCACTAGTGCATAATTTGTTTGTTGGGGAATTTCCAAGAATAGGGGGGATTCATGCCTTCGTTTTTTTAAGTGAACTTCAACATATTGAAATTGGAACTATGAATGATGCAAATTTTATTAGGAACTTTGGAATATCAAGATTTATTTCAAAATTCTGCTTCGAGAAGATTGAAAAGAAGAAGCTAAGTGGTTTTGATGCTATTCATGTGATAAATGAAGAAGCATTTAAGCTATTCAGGGGTGAAAAACGGGTATACTATGTTCCAAATTGGATTGATACTTTACATTTTAGACCTGTAGAAGATAAAGGCTCCAGATTTTCGGTTCTCTTTTCAGGGAGAAGGACAAAAGGTTTTTCTACATTTGCCGAGGTTGCCAATCTCCTTAGAACCAAAGAAATTGATTTTATTGCAATAGGACCTGACTTGGAAAGTACTGGAAACGTCAAGAATCTAGGATTGATAACTGATGTTGAGCAACTTATTAGACTATATTCAAATGTCCACCTCTTGGCGTATACGAGCAAAACTGATGTTTTCCCCTTAACCTTACTTGAAGCTGCTGCTTGCAAAGTCCCGATTGTTGCTTTACAAACTAGGGCAATACAAGGACTTAATATGCCACTTTTCTATGCAACATCAGTAAAAGATTTCGCAGGATTGATCGTTAAGTTTCAGAATATTTGGCAAAAAAGAAGAGAAAACTACATAAAACTGTCTGATAGAATGCGTGCGGAAGCAATAAAATATGATGTGAATGACGTGTTTCCTAAATTCGTCGATATGTTGAAGGAGGTTGCGATGCTTTCCAAAGATTAATTGGTGTTGCCAAAAGCCTGCGAATCAAACTGGGGTATAAAGTTTACATCTTAACTGCAATTTTGACATACACAGTAGTCTTGTCCATATTTGAAATAGTGATCTACCGTTCTTTCAGAATTTTCACATGGGACTTAGGAATTTTCAATCAAGCTCTCTGGAACACTCTTCATGGAAGATTATTATACTATACCGCAGAACCCTACTACACAACAACTGGTTGTTTCTTGGCAGCACATTTCAGCCCAATTCTTCTACTCTTAATCCCTTTTTATGCTATTTGTCCAACTGCAGAAACTCTACTTGTAATAAGCACTTTACTAATAGCCATTGGAGCCTTACCTGCATATGCAATCGCCAATTTTTTCCTAAAAAACGAAAAGATAGCAGTTGTACTCGGAATCTTATATTTGCTTTATCCTCCTTTACAAGGAGTCACGCTTTCTGGTTTTTCACTCGAGTCTTTTTCCGGAACTTTATTTCTATTTATTCTTTATTATTTGCTAAAGGCTGATTTTAAGAAGCTTGCCTTGGTCCTTCCGCTTGGACTTATGACCCATGAAGCTTCAATACCTGTAATAGCATTCATAGGCGTCTATGGCATGTTATTCTATAGATCAGCTAAGGGTAAAGGATTGCAAGCCTCAGTGATAATTCTCGGCATAAGCACTCTATATTTTTTCGTCGCCCAATATATGAGAATCTTCTTCGGCTTTACTGGCCGATCTTCATTATGGCATGAATGGGCCATAATAGGAGCAAACAGTACTTCTGACCTTCCGCTTAGAATACTTCTAAATCCAATAGCAGCATTGAACGCTTTAACATTTGATTGGACTGCAAAGTTGCTGTATGTGACGTTTATTTTGCTTCCGTTTCTGTTTTTGCCGCTCTTGGGCTTGCGAGGTCTTATTCCTGCATTTCCATATCTTTTCATTAGTTTGACTTCATCTTACCGCTTATACTACAGTTTAGAGGGCCATTACGCAGCATTCATATCACCATTTATTTTTCTAGGTTTTCTTCATGGCTTAACGAGGTTACAGAAGCATTCCCTTTTTAAAATGTCTGTTTCAAAATTGGTAAAGCTGGCTCTTCTGTTGACTGCAACTTTACTCATCGTTCTGTTACCACCACTATACGCTCAGTATCAAGTTTTCAATCTAGATTGGAAGAAAAATAATATAATTGAAAATGCCATCTCACGCGTTCCACAGAATGCCTCAATACTCACCCAAAGCAATATTTTTCCTCATGTTTCAAGTAGACCAAATACTTACACTATAGCGCCACCTATTTGGAGTGCTGAATATGAACGTGTCGATAAGGAAATCTTGCAGAACCTCGGCAAATTAAATATAGAATACGTGCTTCTTGATTTTTCAGCAGAACAATCCTACTTTTCTGCTGCCTACCTCATTTACACCGATTTCATCATTCCAAATGCGGATAGATATAGTATAGTATATGCAAAAGAAGGCGTAGTCCTGTTTCATTTAAACGCATAATTAGTGCTCATTCATCCCAGACAATATTGGAAGCCAGTTAAGTAATAATGTTATATTAGCATTGACAAAATTATAGGACGCTCTCTTAGGTTGCCTATTTATAGGCTATAACATTAGAACTGACATTTGGTTCAATGCCCATGCCCAACTGAAAGTCTAAGGACCTAGACTGAACTGCTTGAACGAGAGAAAAGATATATAAGTAAAACCCAAACAGAATTGACTGTTTCGCTTTGAATCAATTCTTTATCTAGACAAAGAGGATGTTCCAATGGAAAACGAAAAAACTTTAAGGCTCCAGAGAATAGGTCTGATCTTAATTGCGATTACGTTGGTTGCAAACATAGTTCTGATGGGGATTAATGGATATCTTATTTTCCAGTTCAGTCAGAATCTATCAAATCTGTCAAATCTTAAATTTCAAAGTAACCTGCCTAATTCTACTTATATCATGAGTGCTATAGCTGATGATGTTATTCTGGGAAAGCCAACAATGTATCTTAGCCAAAATGGTACGATTATACAAACAATACATCACGGGACACTATATGCCACCGTCAAAGTTGTAACGCCTCACTATGCAGCTTTAACAATTAGATTCAAAAATTTCTCTGCAAGTGAATCTGAATATCTAAACTTTGAAAGACGAAATGAGACTGAAGTATTGTTTGCAGATGATAGAGAAACTCATGCATATGTACTTGCTCCTGGGAATAACGCAATTGGTATACAACTTCCTTTGAAGGCTAATGTTTACCTGAATCCTGAAAAAATTCCCGCAAAAGGTGAGTCTGTGCAGATCTTGCTAGGACATATGCTTCTGGAAGCTGAATCGTTTGACTTTGAGGCTGAAAGTGAAGTGGCATGTATACTTTCGGCAAGAATTTTTATTACACTTGAATTGCCTCGATAAGGAACAAATACTCGTTAATGAAAAATGCACAATTTCCGAAGTATATCAAAGTGCGAACTGAGAACATTTAGTAACATTAGGGCCATTGAAAAAAGGCAGATGGAACCAGCTTCTGATATTTCTGAATTAGCAAAAGATCTTTCCAATTCAATTAGCTACTGGTATAAGCGCTAATAGAAGGCCATATCTATGCCAGATTAGTGCTGATATTTTAGGATTGCTTTGAAGAAAATGTATGAAACGAATTGAGTTATCTCATTGAAAGTAAGCTTAGATTTACCTTTTTTCCTATTTATGAAGGCTATCGGAACTTCTCTAATTTTGAATTTACGCAAGTGCGATTGCCTAATTGTTTCTATCTGAATTTCATAAGTTTCACTGTGTAAATCATTTATGATGTTTCTAACCAACTTAAATGAATAGCAACGCATTCCGCTAGTATAATCACATATTTTTTCTCCTATCAGGCTAGAAGCCATAAAATTAGCTATTTTGCTAATCGCTAGACGAGCAAGACTCCAATCGACAGCACTGCCACCTTTGCAATATCTACTTCCAATAATAAGGTCAAAACCGTAGTTTAAAGGTGTTATTAAGCGTGGGATATCTTTAGGGTTATGTGAATAGTCAGCATCCATGGTTACTATGCACTTGGGAGGGTGTTTTAATGATAAGAATACCCGAAAACCATCTGTTATTGCTGTTCCAAGACCTGCTTTCCGTGGTCTTACTAAAAGCAAAATATTCCTATGTTTCTTTTGGAGAGAACGTACAATATTTGCTGTTCCATCTGGACTTGAATCATCGATGACAAGTATTGATGCTTTTTGTTTTAGATCTTCGATTTCTTTTATTAATTGTCCTATATTTGCTGCTTCGCAGTAAGTTGGAAGAATCACGCCTATATCTGATTTTATGTTAGTATCTCCTTCAATGTTACCGATGCTGTGATTCATAAAGTTCAAGCTCTCTAATCGTTCCCTATTTGAATCTATTTCGTGCGAGGCTTGAATAGTCATTTTCGTCTTTCACTCTTAATAAGTGTTGCTTAATAATCTAACACTTAGTATATAAATTCTATCATAATAAAATAATTTAGCCAGTTTTTGTTTTAAGTGTTCTTCGATAGTAACTTAGTGGGTGACGTATTTTTCGGCATAATTCATCTGAGTTTATGCAGACTCCGTGAGTTTGTAATGTATCGCACTTTGGAGGAGTATAGCGTGTTCTTGAACCTCTTTCGCCTGCTATATGTTCGACTTGGTAGCGAGTCATTCTTTCACTGTAATCTGAAAAGTTTTTGAAAAGTTCAACTACAGTGTCTAGTGGCATTCCGATATTCACAAGAAAAGATGTTAAGGTGAACCTGCCTATGTGGGAGAGATGGCGTCCTGACGATATTGCTTGATATAGGGATTTTATGCAGGGTGGAAAGGCTTCTTGTACAACAATTTTAGGAAAGCCTTCCATTTCGCCTTTGCCTATAGTCTCTATTGATAGTTTCTTTATTTTTCCAGATATCTCAACGATGTTTGACGGAAAATTGGGAAGCTCTTTCATTTCTAATCGTTTTTCAATATTTTTGCGAACTTCTTCACTTAGTAATCTGGCAACTTCATTTTTCATTAAGTAAACATTTCCATCAGATAGAAGTCGGTTAACAAGTTTCCATTTTTTCTCTCGTAAATGGGTTGTGTTTCTGAGATAATCAGTAAAATGAAGTGTAAATTCGGGGATTATATTATTGTTTACTGCAAGTTTCCATCCGAAGTTTTGAGCTATTGCCAAAATTTTCTCTTTAGGTTCGAGTTTCATGTCATTGTACGCTTGTTTTGCTTCTGCAAGTGCGTACCTTTTTTTGATGAAGAAATTTTCTGTTGCAATGGTTAATATTATGGCTATGGGAAAGGATAAAATTTCAATTTCTTCATTGTGTAATTTTCTGCTAACAGAAGCGTACAATATTGCTTCTTCTACTCTTTCTTCGGCACGTTCAACAACATTTGCAAGTTCAGGATTAGCTAGATTTTCTATTTTGAGGTCCAGTCTCCTTATGTAGTCTGTAGTTTCTTTAAGGAAAGGATATTTCGCATAATCATTTTTGGTGAATTTAATAGTTGCAAGTTGCATTTTTGTTTTTCACACTATTCTGTTTCGATTCTTGGTGCTAAGTAAAATGTCAATTTGCCTTCTTTTGCTTGATGGAAATCCATTTTTATTGGCATGTCAGAAGAGAATTCAAGAGTTGCAATGTCTGATGTGGCGGAGGCTGCTTTTATGATTTCTGTCAGATAGCTCAGGCTGAAAGTTGCTTTTGAAGGCTCTTTGGCTTCTAAATCCAAGATGGCATCGCTTCCTTTCTGAAGTGTTATTGTTGCACCCATAAGATCGCCTGCAGCATTAAAAACAATCTTTTCAGAGTCTGCTTCTATTTTCACGTGATCGCTCACAAGTTGAGCATCTTCAATTGCTTGACTTAAGCCTTCTGTTGTAGCTTTTGCTTTTACGTTGAAGGCTATTTTCGGCGTAGGCACTTCTTCCTCAGAGGCCTCAAGTGTTGGCATAGTAAAGTTGCGTGTATATTTTCCACTTATCTTCATCTGTAAGCGTCCAGTTTTTTCATCAAGAGAAAGTTCCACAACTTCGTCTTTGCTGGCTCTTCTAAGCAGTTTCAATAATTCGCTTATGTTTATGCACATTTTTGTTGGTTCGGTGCAAGCGTATTCTTCGAACACTGTTTTGGGCCATTCGAAATCCACCATGGCGACACGGGATGGATCCATTGCCCTGAGTTTTAAGCCTTCAGGATCTAGCCTGAATGTGGCTTCGTCCACGAGGATTGATATAGATGTTATCATGTCCTTTAGTAGTTTAGCGTCTGCTACCTTGAGTTTGAACATGGCAACTTTCCTTCTCTATTGGTTATTGTCTGGTTGTTAATAAAAGATTTTACATATTAACCTTTAAAATTAAACAAAGATTTAATTGAATTGTGGGGAGTTAATGTGGGCTATTTGTACGGTATGTATTCTTTTCCTAATAGTTCTCTGGCTATTACTATTCTTTGAATGTTTGTTGCGCCTTCTGCTCCTACACAGTAGCTCATTATGCCGCGCAATCCCATTTCTAATGGACATTCCTTAGTATAGCCGTATGCACCAAGCCAAATCATCGCATGCTTATACACGTCAAAAGCAAAGTGTGGCGCAATAAGCTTGCAGGCCGCAATCATCCTGCTAACGTCTAATGATGAGAACTTGCCTTCCTTATACTTTTTGTCGTTCATCCATGCAGTGCGATAGACAAGCGAACGCAAGGCTTCTAGCTGTGCCCAATCGTCAGCTAACTCAAACTGAATACCTTCAAACTTGCCGATTGGTCTGCCGAAAGCTTTTCGTTCCTTTATATAATCAATGCCAATATCCAAAGCTCTTCTTGCAGCACCTACGCAAACAGCAGCAATCAGTATCCTTGCATTGTCAAAGCCTTCCATAGTTAGATAGAAACCTTTGTCGATTTCACCTATGCGGTAAGAATCCGGAATCTTCACATCTTTCATCATGAAACCACCAGTGGAAATTGCCATTCTTCCCATGTCATCAAACCGTTTGTTAATCTCCACACCATGCAAATCCATTGGCAAATAGAACCCTGTCATTCCACGATGTGAAGCGTCTGAAGGCGCTGGTGAAGTGCGTGCAATAACAAAGTAGCCGCCGCCAAGTTTTTTCGCTTCTTCAGTGCCGCTGATATACATTTTTTCGCCGTTAAGAACCCAATTATTGCCTTCTTTTCGTGCTGTTGATTTAAATGCAGCAACATCTGAACCGCCGCCAGATTCTGTGGATGCAATGCCTATGAAAGCATTGCCCTTAATAGCTTTCCGAATAACAGCTTCGCGTACTTCTTCGCTGCAGTATCGGTCAACAACAAAGCCCCATGATGATTCAACGAGCCAAAGCACTGGTAAAGCAATGCTTACATCTGCATATCCAAGTTCTTCAGCAGCAATGCAAGCTGTAACCCAGTCAGCACCTGTTCCGCCGTGTTCTTGAGGCGCAGTCATAATAAGCAAGCCCATGTCAGCCATGCTTTTCAGAATTTCATGTGGAATCTCGCCTTTACTGTCCATTTCACGGATTTTCTCTAAAGGCAAATTTTTCTGGCACCATTCTTGCAGTGCATTGCGGAAAAGCTCTTGCTCTTCTGTGAAACTGAAATCTATCATAACTTTCACCTTGAACCCTAACTACTGAAGTTTAACAAATATAAAAGTTGTTCAGACTTTAAAGTGGAATTTTCGTTAAAAATTGGTCAACTGGACTTTGGTTAAGCTGTAAACCAAGCTTTTCCTTTTCAATGCCTAATGCTAAGCCAAGCAACTGGGTATAATAGACTACTGGAATGTTCAGTTTTGCACCGATCGTTGTTGCTGCATCCTTTTGTTTAAAGTCAAACATCAACCCACAATCTGGACAAGAAACAACCAAACCATCAACGCCATAAACTTGCAAGATATTAAGCTTAGTGCCAGTAAGTGAAAGCGCCGAATCGGGATGACTATGCATAAGGTTTGCACCACAGCAATCCAGCTTCTCCGCATAATCCACCACATTAGCACCAAGGACGCTTACAAGTTCATCAAGTTTTTGAGGATTCTCCGCATCATCAACCCTTCCCAAATCACTATAACGAATAATTTGACAACCCACATGCGTCGCCAATTTCAAATCCTTAAGCGACTTCAGAACAGCCTTTTTAACTTTCACCAATCCCACAAAGTCATGTAGGAAATCGATTACATGCCAAATTTTGATTTTTGAATTATACTTTAAGCCTTCTTCGTTAAGTAAACCAATAATTTTCTCTCTAAACTTCACATTTTTTTCTAAGAGACCTTTCGCTTCAGAAATCACGAAATGACAACGGTTACATGGAACAAGCAGGTTCTCTAAACCAGTCTTATTTGCCAAAGCTAATACTCTAGCGGCTAAATAATTTGCCGCCAAATCATTTACGCTTTTAACAGGGTCTCCGCAACAATTAGTTTCACTTAAATCAACAAGTTCAACATTGAATTTTGGAAAAACTTGGCGTGTGGACATTTCATAAGCATATTGGCTTGTTAATATGCGGCAACCCCAGAAAACAGCAATCTTCAATCAGTGTTCCTCCAAGATTTTCATAAACGCAGTTTGAAAACTCTCTTTAGGAGACGCTATTTTGGGCAATTTCAAGCTTTCGCGGTTAAAAATTTCCATTTTTCTCGTTACAACTTCTGCTGGAGGTTCAGCCAACCCAACCTCAAGTATACGTGAAACAGCCTTCAAATATCCCTCAGGCACTTTCGCTTCTCTCTCAACAGCAAGATTTCGCAAAGCCATAATCACATGATAAGGAGACGCTTTCTGTGGACATCCTTGAAAACATTTTAGGCAGGTGACACAAGTCCAAATTATATCAGATGAAGCCAATTCATCTATGAAGCCCAGGTTAACAAGTTTTACTATTTCATGAGGCTTCAATTCCAAAAGCTTTAGTGCAGTGCATCCACTCGTGCATTTTATACATTGAAAACAGTTAACAAGCCCTTTACTAGTTAGTTTAGCCAAGATTTTTTCCCGAGATTCCAAGTTAGGCTTGGCCATTGACATCAGATCAGTCAAGCTCAAACTTAGCTGCCTCCTTTCTTCGTTGTTTCTTCAACGCAGGCCGCTTGCACTTGAGCCAGAACCTGCTCATCAGTGTAATGTTTCATTTTGATAGCGTTGGTTGGACATGCAGAAGCACATAAGCCACATCCTTGACACATGGCTTCGATAACTTCAGCCCTAAACTTTTCCTCACCATTAACATTTTTAGTTTTCATTCCCACGGCTAAAAATGGGCAGATTGACTCACAAATTCGACAGCCACTGCACAAGTCTTCGTCAACAACAGCCTTCAAAGGTTCAAGCTCAATTTCTCCATGTGATAACAAATCAATAACCTTCGCTGCAGCTCCACTTGCCTGCGCTACAGTATCAGGAATATCTTTCGGTCCTTGACATGTGCCGGCGAGAAATATTCCTGCAACAGCACTTTCAAGTGGACGCAATTTTGGATGCGCTTCTAAAAGAAAACCATCAGCACTTCGTGAAACATGGAATAATTCACCTATTTTTCCAAGATCATCATTAGGAATAAGCCCATTTGCAAGCACAACCAGATCTGGACGCAATTCTAAAAGCTTGTTTGTCCCCTTATCATAAACGTCAAAATGAATTGAACCACTCGCATCTTCTCTTATGTCCGAGGGCAAGCCAGCGACAAAGTTTATATCCAAATCTCTAGCTCGCCTATAAAACTCATCATAACCCTTGCCGAAAGCCCGCATGTCATTAAAGCATATATAAATGTTAACATCCTTGCCTAAATGTTCACGGGCAAGCACTGCCTGCTTCAAAGTTGCCATACATCCAACACGGCAACAATATTCGTGAAAACGCTTGTCCCGAGAGCCGACACATTGAACAAAGACAATGGTTTTTGGAGACTCACCATTGCCTGGACAAAGAATCTTTCCACCTGTAGGACCAGAAGCATTCACAATTCTTTCAAATTCAATATTAGATATAACATCCTTATACCGCCTATAACCAAGTTCTCCAATTTTAGATGCATCAAAGACTCCCGAGCCAATGGCTAGAATTATTCCGCCAACTTTTAGCTGCACAGTGTCAGGTTGCTGTTGAAAGTTTATGGCTTTAGCTTCACATGCTTCAAGGCATTTTCCACAAACGTCTTTGTCATATTTCAAACGCAAGCAATACTTTGGATTTATCGTAGCAACTTTGGGCACAGCATACGGTGAATAAATAGCAATTGCACGTGTTTGGCTTAAGCCTTCGTTAAACTTGTCTGGAACTTTTACAGGGCAGACTTTTGTGCAAAGCTCGCAACCTACACATTTTTCTTCATCCACATATCTGGGCATCTTCACTATTGTAACTTCATAATTTCCAACAAAACCCTTAACACGTGTAACCTCAGAATTTGCCAGAAGCCTTATGTTTGAATGCTTAGCAACATCAACCATTTTTGGCGTTAATATGCATGCGCTACAATCAAGAGTTGGAAAAGTTTTATCCAACTGCGCCATACGCCCACCAATGCTTGGAGCTTTTTCCACAAGATAAACTGGAAAACCAGCATCAGCCAAATCAAGCGAAGCTTGTATGCCAGCAATCCCTCCACCAACAACTAAAACACTCTTTTCCACTTGCACCCTACTTCTTTCCAAAGGCTCCAAAAGTTTTGCACGTGCAACACCCATTTTCACGAGGTCTTTAGCCTTTTCCGTGGCTTTTTCAGGCTCATCAGTGTGCGTCCAAGAAACTTGCTCTCTCAAATTAACAATCTCAAGCAAGTAAGGATTCAAACCAGCTTCAGCAACAGCCTTGCGGAAAGTTTCTTCATGCATCCTCGGCGAGCATGTTGCAATGACTATTCGGTCAAGGTTATGGGTTTTAATGTCCTCTTGAATCATCCGCTGTCCAAGTGCAGAACACATGTAAGTGTAATCTCTAACTAATGCAACATCAGGTAAACTTTTAGCGTATTTAACAACTTTGTCTATTTCAACAACGCCTGCAATATTTAAACCGCAGTGGCAGACGTAAACACCTATTTTAGGCATCTGTAAGCCCCATATGGAGAAAATATTATCGAATGAACGTCTTTATTATTCCTAACGGTTTAAACTCGTAAATCGTAACATTAATCATTTATGGTTTTTCAATGAACTTAAATATGCGGATTCGAGACTTAAATTAGAGATGAAAGTCGTTGAATCTGTTCTTGTTCCTTTTAGTCTGGGCTTTCCTATGGTACATTCCCATACCACCAAGAAGGTTTAGCTGGAAATCGCCCTCACGAATCGTTTCGCTCCTATTTGGCTTATTGCTTTTCTACATAATTCAACTCTTTGCAACACCATTAAGCATTTTCGTGTACTTGCTAGTTTTCCTCAGAGTTTTCGTTGCTTTTATTGAATCATCGTTCTCTTTAAGGCGCATAAACCAAGAAAATTCAAAAGCAAACCACTATTATTCACGACGCTTGCCATTGAAAATCTCTTCGAAAGTGCAAATGAAAATAATTGGAGTATTGTTTCTTATCTATTTGCTTTTAGCTTCTACAGTGATGGTTTTCGGACAGATTCAACGTGTCACGAATGCAGCATATTTCAACGGTTTTATAAAATCAAGCATAGAGGTGCCGTTTAACAGCACAATCCCAGATAATCTTGTGCGTTTAGTAACAGAAGAACTTGCAATTTCAATTGCAAGAAGGCACATGTCCGAGTTTGGAAGCAACACTAAAGTCTTAGATTGTCACATCACAAAAACTCCAGAAGGAAAACTTGTTTGGATAGCAGTCATAGGCTCAACGAATGTTTTAGCAGAAAATTACGTAAAAGGATTCGTAATAATAGACGCCACAGACCCCACAGCATCTCCAGAAATACTGAAAGAAGAATTTTCAGTTGGAGCAGGATTATGGTGGGACCACGACATTCATTTTCGGTCTTATATAGGAGACATGGCGAAAAGTTACGGCGTTGCTTATGTAACATGGGATTTCACTAGAAATGAAACTGCATATGTTGTAACACGTTACAATGTTGGCTTTGACTTGGTTAGGAGATATGAAACACCGATGATTTACGATCCGCAAGGAAACTTGCACTACGAGGCAGAATCAATTTCGGACATTCCCTTCTGGATTACGCAAATCTACGATGAAAATTGGCTAGAAGAAATGATAAATGAAATGGGATGTTTCCAAAGAGGCGAAAGCTTTGACTATTGGGCAGGCGGCTTTTTATGGATAATTCCACCAAGTCGCGAACGCTTTCAAATAACCGAGGATACACGCTACATTGTTGACCCAGAAAACGGCGACATAGTGGCTCTTATCTGTGTTAACCCTGTTGGAAACCAAAGAACATTAGCGGGAGTGTTCAAGGCTACACGTAAGGGTATTTTCTTTTATGACCTCAGATCATACAATTACATTTCTGGAATGACAGCAGAAGACATGGTTGAGGGAAGACTTCCTAAACCAGCTACTGGGATGTACGACGCAGAAATGCCATTATTGTATCCAATAAATGTTTCAGGTAACATTAGACTTGCATGGTATGTGCCAATATACTGGCGAGAAGGCACATGGGAAGAGGATGAAACTATCTATCTTGCAGGATTTGCAATAGTAGATGCTGCAGAAGTGAATAAAATAGCAATAACAATGACAGGAGAAGGATTAACAAGCCAACAGTTAATACAAAACACAAAGGTTGATTTTATGAAATTGTTCGGTGCGGTTGCCCCTATTCAGCTTAACACTACTGTAGTGGGCAAATACGAATTCGTTGAAGATGGCACTACCCACATAGTCTTGCAATTAAGTAATAGTAGTTACCCGTGGGTTGAGGCTACTTCAAAGGATATTCCTACAATTCAATGGAATGAACTGATGGCAACAACAAAAGAACAAAACGTAATTTTGCAAATAGAACAACATGAAGATAAATGGACAATAATATACTTTGACAATCCAAACATTAGCTAACAGCTAATATACGGAAACCTTTGCTACCCCATTTATTTTCAGAAACTCTGGAATAAGCTCGCCCGGAATCTTTTTCTCAACAATCAATGTAAGCTTCGGCTCTGGAGAAAGTTCAGGGTCGTCAACAATTGCCTGTCTTATACTTAAGCCATTTTTTGTCAGGATCATAGCGGAATTTGCCAGTATACCAGGTATTCGCGCGTCCACAGGCGTTATTTCAACAACTCCAAGATTCAAGTGTTTGGCAATCTCTTTTAGCGAGTGCCCCGCTGATCTTAATCCGTGGAATATTTGCTTGAGCTCTCGGTTGGCGTTAATTGCGTTTAATGTTTCATTCACGGTTCGTCTATCTACTCCTGCAACTCGGGCTATTCGCACTGGTGGAACTTCAATTTCGTTTAGGTAGATTCCTCCGTTTTTCACGCTTAAACCGTTTTCAACAAGCACTCTAGCGACTTTGAGGCGTTCAGGGTACTCTTCTAAATATTTTTTTATGTTGTTCCACATGTTACAGGTTCCTTCATGTACTTTTTTGTGCAATAAAGTATAAATATGTTCTTGCAATTACTTGTATCTTAAAGTTCGTAAACGTACATAAATATACAC
>CAZAXN010000030.1:0-12493 GCA_964489195.1 uncultured Candidatus Bathyarchaeia archaeon | reverse complement strand
ATTATGATAATATCGTAATTTGCCATTTGGGAGAATGTGCCAGAACGTTGATTAAATTTAAAAAAGCCAACCATAGAGACATACAATTTCTCTCTAAACAACTTTTATCCATGTTGAAAAACAAAGGCAGTCAAGTGTATCAAGATAACGTCGCCAAATTCGAAATTCCAGAAAACTACGTTAAAAATGCTTTTGCAAAAGAAACATTGCTCAAAGCAGCTACCACTGGGAAAACAACTTTTTATTTAGCGCTAAACGACAACGAAATTGCAGGTTTTGCTCAAGCCACACGGCAAGACGGGTGCACAGCAGAGCTAGACCGCATAATAGTTTTCCCGCAATACACCATGCAGGGCATTGGAACGCAACTGCTACATGAAGCCATAACCGATCAGAAACAAAAAGGGGTAAAAACCATTATAGTAAGCGCTGGAAAAGAAGAAGCCCACGCAAGACACTTCTACGAGAAAAACGGCTTCAAGCAAATAAACGAAACAACAATAGACGCGCCATGGGGCAAAAAACTGAAGCTAATCACCTACCAGCTTAACATAAACCACTAATAATTAGGGCTTATCTGGTCAAAGTTTCGGTGTTTAAAGTGCCACCTGAGAAAATCCACAAGACAGCAATGTTTAATTCCACATTTTTCTTTATTATTTTATCCCACTGGCAAATCCATGCCGACGGACCCAACGGAAGACCGCAAGTCCCACAAAGCTTGCTGCTTGTGATGGCGGGTTTACCCAAACATGGGACACAGTGGGCGCGGGCGGAAAAATCCCACATCGAGAGAGCTTAACTAAGAGAAGCGCAACGCTTCACAGTGAAGTTAAGTGTTAGGTTACGTGGGAAACAATCGCCCGCGAAACAACTTTTAAGTCGCACACCTACATAGAAAGGTAAGGCTGACAAAAATTGGACATAGAAACAAAAATTGACCTAATTAAAAAACCGCCAACAGAAGAAATCCTAACAGAAAAAGAATTAAGAGAACTATTAGAGACAAATGAACACCCAGGACATTACCAAGGCTTTGAAATATCTGGTTTGCTACATTTAGGAAATTTGGTCGTGTCAGGCTTCAAAATAAACGACTTATTAAAGGCGGGAGTGAAATGCCAAGCCTATCTTGCAGATTGGCATAGCTTCATCAACGACAAGTTCGGCGGAGATTGGAGCAAAATTTTGGCAGCTGCAAAATACTACGATAAAGCATTCAAATTCTTCTGTCCAGGAGTAAAAATCGTCGTAGGCTCAGAATTGTACCATAATAATGATGAATATTGGAGAAATCTAATAAAATTCTCTAAACATCTAACACTCAGCAGAACATTAAGATGTATGACGATAATGGGTAGAAGCGAAAACGAAAAACTTGATTTATCACAATATTTCTATCCATCCATGCAAGCTGTAGATGTTAAGGAAATAGGAGCAGACATCCCCCACGGCGGCATGGACCAAAGAAAAGCCCACGTATTAGCAAGAGAAATATTTCCAAAAATGGGATGGAAGAAACCTGTTGCAGTTCACCATCATGTTTTAATGGGCATAGCTCAACCCATCAAATTAGAAGTGAAGGACAAACTGGAACAAGTTATCGCTAGCAAGATGAGTAAATCAAAACCTTGGACGGCAATATTTATTCATGACATGCCTGAACAAATAAAGGAAAAAATGAGAAAAGCATGGTGCCCAGAAAAACAGATAGAAATGAACCCAATATTAGAAGTAGTAAAATACATAATATTCCATGAAAACAAAACATTCAAGATAGAACGTCCGACAAAATTCGGTGGCACCATAGAATTTGAAAACTATCAAGAACTCGAGAAAGCCTATGCGAAGGGCAGCTTGCATCCGCAAGACCTAAAAAACGCAGTAGCAGAAGAACTGGCTAAAATTCTCACGCCTATTCGAAAATATTTTGAAGAAAACAAAGAAGCCAAAGAATGCTTAGAAACAGTGAAAAAAGCTCAAATAACAAGGTAAGAAACGTTTTGTCAACGCACCTTAAGGAAAAGGAAGAGAAAATTCTCCAAATTTTGGAGAACTTGGCAGAGCAATCTTCAAGAGGAACCCCCATTATTGTTGAAGGGAAAAAGGACATTGAAGCGTTAAGAGCATTAGCCGTGGAAGGACCCCTGCTTACATCAAAAACTGGAGGAAAATCATTCATGGAAATTATATCTGACATTGAAAAAACAGATGCAAAAGAAATCATAATACTATTGGACTTTGATAGACGAGGAAAAGAATGGACAAAACGTCTGACGCAATATCTTGAAAAGACAGAGATTAAGCCTAACATCACTTTTTGGCTTAAACTCCTAAGTCTTGTAGGCACTGAAGTAAAAGACATAGAAGGTTTAGCTTCTTACATGGAAACCTTAAAGAGCAAGATTGCAAATTCATAAAGGTAATATATAGTGTCAGTAAAGAGATAGCATCGTGGTTTGAGAGCGTATCTCTCTTATCACATTAAGCTAACATGTAACAATATCAATTGGAGGTGTACACTTACGGGTTCATCACAAACGTTTACAATAAAGTATGTTATACATGCCAAATTTGAAATTGAAGGAGTAGTTGAAAAGCCAGATGTGATAGGAGCAGTTTTTGGACAAACAGAAGGCTTGTTTGGACCAGAACTGGATTTAAGAGAACTTCAAAAATCAGGCAGAATCGGCAGGATCGAAATTGAACTTCATTCAAAAAATGACAAGACAACAGGCACGATAACAATTCCAACAAGCCTTGACAGAGTCTCCACAGCCCTAATCGCTGCCAGCATAGAAAGCATTAACAGAGTTGGCCCATGCGCTTCAAAAGTTACACTTGAAAAAATCGAAGATGTCAGAGAAGCCAGAAGAAAAGTCATAATTGACAGGGCAAAGGAGATTCTACACAAATGGACTATCGAAGCCATGCCATCAGTAGATGATATTTTCAAAGAAGTTTCAGAAACATTAAAAATTGCAAAAGTCGAAAAGTATGGACCGGAAGAATTGTCCGCAGGACCGGAAGTTGACAGTTCTAAGGAGTTAATACTTGTTGAAGGAAGAGCAGACGTGATAAATCTTATGCGCTGTGGAATGCTAAACGTAATAGCTTTAGAAGGCGCTAAGGTTCCAGATACAATCAAAAAGCTCTCAAAGGAAAAGGAGATAACAGCCTTCCTCGACGGAGACAGAGGCGGAGACCTAATCTTAAAGGAACTTCTACAAGTCACAGACATAAAACACATCGCCAGAGCACCAAGAGGAAAAGAAGTTGAAGAACTGAATTGCAAAGAAATATTCGAAGCATTAGAAGCTAAAGCTCCTATTGAAGAAACATACAAGCCAAAGCGAGAAAAGCAAAAAATAGAAGTGCCAACTGAAATCACTCAAATAATTAAGGGGCTAGAAAGCACTTTAGAAGCAGTTCTCTTAAACGAGAAGATGGAGCAAATAGAACGATTACCAGTAAGCCAACTTGCCGAAAAGCTTCAGCAAACAGAAGGCGTTGACACCGTTGTTTTTGATGGTATAATAACGCAGAGAATTGTGGATGTAGCAAGCGAGAAAAACATTAAGAGGATAATTGCTTCACGCATTTCAGAAGCAGTTAAGCCAGCCTTAAATGTTCAATTAATAACATTTCCAGATTTAGCAAGTTAACTTCCAAAAAAGTCAGTAAGCCTCCTAGTTTCTTTTTCTTCCATTTTTGAAGACACTAATTCCTCTTCACTTATGCCAAAGCTCTCAAGGACTCTAGCCACGGCAGGCACAATCTGTTTGGACATGTAATACTCTATGTCGATTTCATCATAAGAAGCAAACATGTAAGGCTTTATCCGCTCATACAAACGACCTGAACCAACTACAACCACATAGCCAACCTTGTCGCCAACAGAAAGCTCCCAACCTTTTTCCTTCAGCATCCTCGCAGCCTCAACATGTGAAGCTTTAACTGCATACTCCTCTGCAGGTTTGGTTAATGTTTTCCAAATTATAAGGTCACGGTAAGGAATACGCTTTTGCCTCAGATCATAAATATATTGTTGGACAAATTTGACAGCATTTTTGGGGGACTGCTCCTTCAGAATTATTTCCAGAACTTTTTCTTGCACTTTTTTTGCTATGGCTGCCCAATCACCTCGTATGACTTCTAAACCTACAACGTCAAGTTTGCCATCGGGCAGAAGCCCTGCATAGCGTTTTTTAGCTTCTGTGAAGAAAATTCGTACGTAAACCTTGTCTGGTTTAATCTCTAGCGCTAGTTTCTTTTCAACTTCTCTTGAGAATTCTTCTATTTTGTTAGGCTCATATGCGAGGAAAATGCTGTCTGTATCACCATAAACAACCTTTAATCCTTTCTTTTTAGCTATCTCTACCGCATTAAGTATGGTGTCCCTACCCCACGCTGTAGCAGCTTCAGCAACGGGCTTTATGTACCATCTTGCTCCTATCCATCCAGCATAGCCGTAAGAGGCGTTAGTTATAACCTTTACAGCTTTTTGGCGTGCATCCAAAACACGATATTCAACACTTTCAGGTGAAACCTTCTTCATTTTTGAACGAATCTTATCTCGCACATTAATAAGGTAGGATAAAACTTCCTTGTAGAAACCAGCAGGTTCTTTTCGGAACCTATGCTTAACTTCTGGAGCTTCATAAACTCCACATGATGGGATAGGCTCTTTCGGGGATATGTAAGTGTCTGGAGACACATTGTAAGTTATCATAATATTGGGATACATAGATTTAAAATCTAAAACAGCAATTTTCTCATGCAATCCAGGTGCAGGGTTTAGCACAACAGCGCCAACGTACGGACGATATGGCTGCTCAATTCTTTTTGGAACAAGTTCACCTATTTTTTGAGCATGCTTCATCAGGAACCACTCAACCCGAAAGCCCACAGCCGCTGTTCCCACATGGTCAAGCGGTAGACTTACGAGGCTTGAGAGTTGCATAGCAAAATCTATTATAGCTTCAGCTATGCCTAAAATGCAACGAGTATTCTCTACAGAGAACCTCTTCAGAATCGCACGCTTTTCTTTGTCATCCCAGTAATCCGCAAAATCCACATTCTCAATTAATATGCGATTTTCAAGCTTCATTACACCCAAATAATCAGCCAAATTCTCCAAAGTCTTAACTTTAACCTCTGGAAACTCGTCTGCAAAATCAAAAAGGTCCAAGTTGATTCTTCCAGTAATCGAAACGTGACCATAAACGCTTGTGTGAGGTTCAGTTTTCGCCCTGTCCACATGCAATTGCAGTCCAAGTTTTTTGCATCTTCCATAAAGGTATGGCCAGTCTTGCCCATTCACACCATAACCCACAAGGATGTCTGGATCGAAGTTTCGAACATAATCCATGAACTCTGCAAGAATTTTCCTATCATTTTTGTTATCATCTGCAATAAATTGCTTCTCTTCGCCGCGGTTTGTTGCAACGGATATAAGGACCACAGGGTTTCTGTCAGGTTTCGGAGCGCCTTCTTTGCTGTAGCATATTGTTGAAAATCCCAAGATTTTCAGTTGTGGAGCATTAGCCTTCTCGAGAAGTTTTGGATAGGACTTTACAGTATAAACTTTGTCAACTTGAATGTTTATGGCGGTTTTCTCTTCATTCACTTCAATTTCGTGCCACTCACAGGGAATCACATTGTTGTCGATTAAGTAGCGCATTGAATATCGAATGTCATCTTCGAGGCAATCTTTTACACCTTCGAGCTTTCGAAAAGCCTTAGCATATTTAATTATCAAATCAGGGTCTTTACAGTAAACTTTTATGGCTTTAACTGGTTTTCCAAAAAATTTGCGGTCAACAACCTCAAGCTTAACAACTGAAGGGTAACGCATATTTTCAATTTCCTTAATGATGTTCACTGGATTTACACTTTCTTCAACTATGACATAGAAGTAAGCGAGAAAATTTCTGTCGATAACAAGCACTTTTCTTCCAGAATCATCAATACCCCAAAGCCAAATTTCAGGTGTCCCATTATTAACTTCATAGTTTAAGTCTAAAAGCCAGAACGTGACTTTCATGGCACATTGCCCTTCAACAATCAAATACTGAAGAAAAGCTGCATTTAACATTTTTTAGTAGGCAAAGCGATTATTCAACGGTATTGACGCCTGAGAAGGAGACTGGAAAAACTTTGAAAATCTTGGAGAAAAATTTGAAGAAAGGTTTTGTTAAGGTTATCCCTGAAACTTTTGATGATTTTTGGCATTTATACAATGTAATTTATGAGAATGATGAGGTTTATGCTTATTCCACACGAGAAATAAAGCTAGATGAAAAGTATGCGAGACCGAAACGGGGAGAAAGAATCTCTGTTTTCTTAGGCGTTAAAGTTGGGAAAATAGTTTGGGACAAACTTTTGGGAAAGCTTAGGATCCACGGGACTATTTGCCAAGCACCAGAAATTGTTCCAACAGGCGTACATCACACGCTTAACGTAGCCTTAAACACGCCATTGACCATTGTGAAAAAGGAATGGGCTAGGCATCACTTAGAAAGACTCGAGAGGGCATGTAAAACTTCAGAGAAACCTATAACAGTCGTTGCCATAGATGATGAAGGTTATGCAATAGCGGTGACAGCCCAATATGGTGTCGAGGTTAAAGTGGAAGAGAATGTTAAGCTTCCTGGTAAGCTTGAAGCTGAGAAGAGAAGTGAATCAACAAATGAATATTTCAGAAAAACATTAAACAGCCTACGCCAAATCTGGATGATCAAGCCAAGTCCCATAGTGATTATTGGCGTTGGCTTTGTAAAGAATGATTTTGCAAAATTTCTGGAAAACGAAGCAATAGACATTGCCAAATCAATCATAGACATTAAAAGCGTAAATAACAGCGGTGTCGCAGGAATATATGAGGCTTTGCGAGCAAGTATACTGTCGAAAGCCGCAAAGCAGATGCGAATTGCTGAAGAGGCAGAGGCTATAGAGGAAATTTTAAAAAGACTTGGAAAAGGCGAATCAAACATTGCTTATGGCCTTGAAGAAGTGGAAAAAGCTGCGGGGTTTGGAGCTGTTGAAAAACTTGTTTTAGCAGATACAAAATTGCGCGAAACTTCTAACGAGAAACGCTTGAATCTTGAGGATTTAATGAAGAGCGTTGAGCAGAGGCATGGAAGCATAATTATTGTCAGCACTGAACATGAGGCTGGCGAAAAGCTTATGGCTTTAGGTGGAATAGCTGCCCTATTACGTTTCCCATTACACTAGTTTAAATTGCGCTAAGCCTTCTGCGAACTGCTGGATTCTGTTCTGCAAGTCTTTTCAAAACTAACTCAAAGGTCTCATCATTTGAAAGCTCTTTTTCCATAAAAACTCCTGTTCTGCCAATTTTGTCTCTTCGCAACAAAGCATGGACACGATCTAAAACTGTTTCCACAGAGATTCCAAGTAGCTTAGCAACTTCCTCCTCATGTCCAACAATTGCACTTTCTCTGTGTCCCCTCTCAGTGGGCTCAATAAGCATTAACCTTTTGTCAACTCCAAAAACCCGCACATTTTTCCTCAAATCTTCAAGTGTAGTTTCACCGCCAAACTTGTAAAACTCTCTTTCCACTTTACGCATTTTCATAAGTGGAAAAGAAACGCTACTATTTTCGCCGGTTTCAATATATGCCTTCATTGCATATGTTGGCGTAGCTTGCACAATCAAACGTCTAGTCATAGATATGCTTGCTTTTTCTAATGCAGATTCTACAACAAAGGAAGAAACTTCACGTGGTATAAAAACATCAATATCACTTTTCTTGTTGACGTCTCCTCTTGCAATGCTTCCATGCACAATAGACTCTAGATTAACCTTTTCTAAAACCTCCATCATATACATGCTTTTATGCCTAAACTCTTTCAGCAAATCCCAATGTTCGGCATCATAAACAATTTCTTTGTATTCAAAGCATGAAGGTTTCCTTTTCACAATTTTGCCTCTCTTTGCCAAATTATACTGCTTGATTATTTTAGTAATTTGTGTATGAATAATCTTTTAAACGAAAAAGGGTAATTAGAAAAAAGGTGATTCAAAATTGAACATTTCAAAATGGCCAATAAGCTGCATGGCAGGAGCCGCTGTCATCGTTCTTTATTGCGCCTTTACCTTCACATCATGGGCATTATATCCAACACCTTACAATCCAGTTGATAATTGGCTAAGCGACTTGGGAAACTCGACTTACAATCCTTCAGGCGCCATACTTTACAATTTAGGCTGCATTCTCACTGGAATTGCACTATTTCCATTCTTCAGCGGTCTTTACAAGTGGTATACAAATGAGAAGGGAAGAAAGATTCTGCTGATGATTACACAGGCGACAGGTTTGCTTGCAGCCCTTTCACTGATTATGATTGGTGTATTTTCAGAAGATTCAGGTGAACTGCATAGTTTATGGTCTTCAATTTTCTTCGCACTTAATTTACTAGTGCTTATCCTTATGGGAGCTGCATTGTTTACACACCCTAATTACATGAAACCAATTGCCTATTACGGTTTTATCGTAGCAGCCATAAATCTGCTCTTTGTACTCATTTATCGTATTCCACTATTTGAATGGTTCACTGTCTTCACTGCTTTAGGATATGTTGGATTACTCGTATACAACATGCTCAAAAAATTCAAAACATAAATCATGCCTGATGAGGAGCCATAACATCAGAAATATACGGAAGTCACCCTCTTTATTTTATCAACGCCAAAAAGTTTCAACGATGTGAATCTTCATGCAAAATAATGCCGTCATTTGTGATGTTTGCAAGCGTCGAGAAGCTTTTTTCTTTAGGCGATACTCTGGAGAAAAGCTATGCAGAAGATGCTTCGCTGAATCTATTGAAGGAAAAGTCAAAAATACAATTGCCAAATATCAAATGCTCAATTTTGATGACAAAATTGTAGTAGCCGTTTCAGGAGGAAAAGACAGCATAAGCTTACTGCATATTTTGGTTAAAATGGAGCAGAAATATCCAAAAGCTTCACTTGTGGCAGTAACCGTAGATGAAGGAATTAAAGGCTATCGAGACGAAGCCTTAAAAATAGCAGCAGAAAACTGCGAAAAACTCAATATAGAACATCACGTAACCTCCTTCAAAAAACTATATGGCTTTACACTTGACTCAATTATCACGAGGCTAAAGCAAAAAGACAATAATGAATTGACACCATGCGCCTATTGCGGTGTTCTACGAAGAAAAGCATTAAACATTACCGCTAGAAAACTCGAAGCAGACAAGATTGCAACAGCACACACGTTGGATGATGAGACGCAAACCATTCTATTGAACATCTTTCATGGAGACATAATGCGCATTGCAAGAGAAAAGCCAGTTACAGATGAGGCACATCCGAAACTTGTACAAAAAGTGAAGCCTTTCTGTGAAATTCCAGAGAAGGAAACAGCATTATATGCTTATGTTAAAAAAATAAAATTTCAAAGCAAACCATGTCCTTACGCTTCAGAAGCCCTAAGAAATGACATTCGCATAATGCTTAATAGAATGGAAGAAAAACATTCTGGGATAAAATTTACAATTTTTAAGTCAATAGAAAAGATAAGACCCGCAATAGAGAGTATAGCTAAAAAGGAAGGATTAAGCGAATGCAATGAATGTGGAGAACCAACAACAGAACGCATATGCAAAACTTGCCAAATGCTTAGGCAGATAAGTCATAGTAACCGATATTCTAATAAAGAAGAAAAATTTGAAAACACAACACTATGAATGATTTGATTCCGATCTTAGTTTCAGTAACAACAGTAAGCCTGATATCTCTAACTGGAATAATTTTTATAGGATTAAAGGAAAGCCTAATAAAACAGCTTCTCATGGTTCTGGTGGGATTTTCTTCAGGTACTCTACTTGGAAGCGCATTCCTAGACCTGCTACCAGAAGCAATAGAAGTTGCTGCTAACGCAATAACGCCATTTTACTACGTTATCCTCGGTATCGTTGCTTTCTTTGCTATGGAAAAATTTCTCCATTGGCGACACTGCCATGAAGAAGAATGCCCAGTGCACATGTTTGCATATCTTAATCTTATTGGCGATGGAATCCACAACTTCATCGATGGCATGATAATTGCAGCTACATTCCTAGTCTCATTTGACCTAGGATTTGCAACCACGCTTGCAGTGATTTTTCATGAAATTCCACAGGAGATAGGTGATTTCGGGGTTTTGATTTATGGAGGGTTCAGTAAAAAGAAAGCATTAACATATAATTTCATCTCAGCCTTAACTGCAATTTTAGGCGCAATAACAACTTATTTCTTAGCATATTTACAAAGTATAGAAGTCTTGCTGGTTCCCTTCGCCGCTGGAGGATTCATCTACATTGCAGCAACAGACCTTATGCCTGAACTGCACAAAAAATCTCAAATTAAAGTTTCAATCATCCAGTTTATCACTATCCTATCAGGAATAGGATTAATGGCTTACCTTGGAATGGCTATTGACGCTTAGAATTTTTTGCACCTTTCAAGTTACGCAAAATTGACGATGCTTCATATGCTGTTCCAGCTAATGCAATCCTCCGAGATTCACATACAACAACTCTAAAGCCACAATAGGGACAAGTCTTTGTTTTTTGTTCAGCCTTAGCTATCATCAATCTGCCGCATTTGGCACATACTATTATTAGGAAAGACATAATGCATTCACTACCTTCCGAAAACCTTTTCCACATTCCGCTAAATAACGCTTAACACAAGAGGAGCATAAATGAGCAGTGAAGAAAAGGGACAAGCAAAACCACTTTCCAACCTTGCCGAATTAGCAATACGATATTTCAAAAAGGAAGGATATAAAGTAGAACAAGAAGCAACGATAATTGAAGGTTTCAGTGGAATCTCAAGAAAATTCGACCTGATAGTTCAAAGGGGGCGTATGCAACAAGGAGTTTGGATAAGAGAGTGGAATAGAACGATAGGTGTAAATGTCATAATAAGTCTTGACAAAACCTCGGAAGATGTGCGTCTCTCGAACCCAATATTAATTGGTGAAAAGTTCAGCGATCATGCAAAGTCTTATGCGAACAGAAGAAAAGTAACATTAATAACAAAAAGACAGATAATTCAAAGCTTAAGATGAAAAACATTAAATTTTTAGATATTTATCCAGCAAACCTTCGCTCTCCAGCTTGCCCAACCAATCAACAACACCGACATGACATTTTTTATGCCCACTTAGAACGGCAAGAATTTCACTTACCACACCTTCTACACGCATACCGGTAACATCTAACTCGCACACTTTTCCTTCTCCATAGATTTTCAGGGCATCAATGAGGCAGACATCCAAAATTTCAGACGCTAGATTCTCCCAAAGTTTGCAACCAGAAAAACCACATTTTTCCATAAATTTCTGTAGCTCAATGGGATTTCGTCTTAAAACAAAAACATTTGCCACAAGTCTCTTCGGAACGATATGAACAGCATAATGACCATCAATAATGATTTTTCCTTTGTTACAATTTTTGATTATTTCACTAATTTTTCGTCGCAATCGATTTTCATCAATGATTATTGAATCTCTTTCTTTATCTTTGCCGCAAACAAGATTTTCACGAATAGCTAATTCTGTTAAATTCACGCATGAAGCGTCAAGTTTAGAAGACAGCAAGCGTGAAACAGATGTTTTTCCAACACAAGGGGTTCCAGTCAACAAAATAACTTGCTTAAGCATACATTAACCATCCCCTATATTCACGAAGAGTCGTCCAACAAAATAAAGCTTCCAAAATTCTTATTGCACAGCGTGCACATTATAATGTTAGGGCTGGCGAGTTGGCATGTGGCTTCCGAGCCTTAAGCGAAAAAGGCTTGAGGAAACTCCGCCCACACGTAGAACTGCAACATCCGTAAGGATGTAAGGCGAAAGCCTTGGCTACAGAGCAGAAACGAAACGTCCATCCGGCAAACGCCGATGATGCATGCTAAGTTGTTGAGAATGCTGGATGCGGAACGGTGAAACGGCTGTCCTGCAGGTGGAAAGGGCAAAAAGACGCTGATGAAGAATCTACCCAAAGCGCGGGTAGCCCGATTAGTCGAATGCCACACATGACAAAAGGCGGGTTACAGCCAACACACCAGCCCTGTAAATAACACGCCAGGTTTTTACTTGCGTTTTCTGAAGAGTTTGATGCCTTCCATGTCTGTTACGTATTCAAAGCCTGTTTCCAGCAGTTGGCATGCTTCTTTGAGGTCGTGGGCTACTTTGACATGGTATTCGTCGTTTGAGATTTGGAATATGGCTTGTTCAATGTTTATGTAGACTTCTGTGCTTTGAAGCGACTTGTGGCCAAGTATTTTCTTGACGTGCCACGGGTCTTTTGTCTTGTGGTATTCCATGGTGCCTTTCCAGTGGCGGAGTGTGTGGAAGGTTATCCGCATTAATCTCGGATTGTTAAGTTTATGGGCTGCCCGTTTCCTTTGATAGTCAAAGGCGTTTCTCAGCATAGCCGTGTTGGGATTGAATATATA
>CAZAXN010000029.1:0-22397 GCA_964489195.1 uncultured Candidatus Bathyarchaeia archaeon | reverse complement strand
GTATTCTCTTGGCTTATTTTTCTTTTTTTGTAAAAGTGTTTGCAACTGCAGATTTAATGTTTATATTGTTTAAAAACACAGTGTTTACTATTCTTCGTTTTTGTTGTTTTTTGTGGATATTTCCCTGATTAATGGTTCTTTTTTGCCTCCTTCAATCTCTATTCTTGCATTTGGATACTGCCTTTCAAGCTGTTTTCTAAGCGCATTCACATCCATGTTTTTTCCCACTTTGGCTTTAACTTTTGTTCCTTCAGGAGTTTGCACCACGCTTATAGAATAGCCGCTTGTTGGAAACTCTTCAAAGAGTTTTTCAGTTTCATCAAAAAGTGAGCTTCCAAATAATTCGTCTATGATGCTTCGCTTTTGTTTTCTTTCCTTGCTCATAGTTTAGTCACCTAAAAATTGAAAGAGCAGAATTCTTGCTTAAAAATTTAATTAGTTGATAAAGCCTTTTAGTACTGTAACAGTTGATGGTGTATAAAATTGAAAAATAAAGCTGTAATATTGATGGGTTCAGAGCGTGATTTGGATTTTTGTCGTGAAATAGCCAAGCATCTGAAGGCTTTAAGCGTAGATTACATGTTTCGCGTTGCTTCTGCACATAAGACTCCTGAAAAGGTTCTTGAGATTCTGAAAGAGTTTGAGAAGGAGAAGGTTGTTTACATTACTGTCGCTGGCAGGTCCAATGCATTAAGCGCTTTTGTTGATGCTAACACTGCTAAGCCCGTTGTTGCTTGTCCGCCTTATTCAGAAAAGTTTGGCGGTGCAGATATCTATTCTTCACTGAGAGTGCCCAGCGGAATCGGTTCACTTGTAACTATTGAGCCTGAAAGTGCAGCTATCGCTGTGGCAAAAATTTTCGCTATAGAAGATGAGACATTAGCGAAAAGCATAAGAGCATATCAGCAATCTAAAAAGAAGGAAATTGAAAAGGCTGATGAATCTATTATAAGGCTAAAATAGTGGCTTAAGCCATGGGAAGCGTAAAAGACTTACAAATAATAAAAAAACCAACGAAAGAAAAGATGGGTATCGGCAGATTCCATTTTTCTGATCGCTATTCGATTTTTGACTGGGGAGAAATGCCTGACCTTATTGATGCGAAAGGTGCTGCTTTGTGCATGATGGGTGCTTATTGCTTTGAGAAGCTTGAGAAGAAGGGCATTAAAACGCATTATCGTGGATTAGTTGACAAAAATGGACGTGTTGTACCTTTTGAAGAGTTGCATGAACCTTCTGATATTATGGAGATTAACTTGGTTAATGTATATAAACCTGAGGCATATGTGCATGATGGTAAACTCAAGTACGACTATAGTATTTACACGCCAAAACTGCGAAATTTTTTGATTCCTCTTGAAATCATCTATAGAAATGGTTTACCTGAAGGCTCATCCGTTTTTAAACGTTTAGATCAAGGGTTGGTTACGCTTGAAGAGTTAGGCTTGGACCATTATCCAAAAGCTGGTGAAAGGCTTAAAACGCCTATTTTTGACGTGAGCACCAAACTGGAGGAAGGAGACCGCTACGTGAGCTGGACCGAGGCACAGAGGATTTCTGGCTTAACGAACAGCGAATTAGATAATGTTAAAAGTTTATTGTTAAAAGTTGATAATTTAATTACGCATTTAACTGTTCGTGCTGGCTTAGTGAATGAAGATGGGAAGATTGAGTTAGCTTTTGATCCGCAACGTAGGCTTATGGTTGTTGATGTTATAGGTACACTTGACGAATGTAGATTCACCTACAGTGGATTGCACGTTAGCAAGGAGATAGCGAGACAATATTATAGGCGAACTGAGTGGGCTAGGGAAGTGGAACAAGCAAAGAAAAAGGCTGTTGCTGAAGGCGTGGAAGATTGGAAAAATCTGGTTAAAAATAAACCGCCAAAACTTGACCAAAAATTAAGGAAAATAATAAGCCAAATGTACCAAGCAGCTGTAAATGCTATTACGAAAAAGGAAATTTTTGCTGTTCCAACACTTGCATGTGTCGTCAAAGAATATGAAAAGTACCAATTATCAAGAGTAGATTAAGAAACACCGTTAGCGTGATCTTATGGAATGCAAATTTCCTAAGAAGGTCCCTAAACCAATTAGAGAATTTCTGAGGAAGACGCTCTCAAAGGTTCATTCTATCCTTCAGGATGATTTAGTCGGCATATACTTGTATGGTTCGCTTGCTATGGAATGTTTCAATCCAAAATCAAGCGACATTGACCTCATTCTTGTTGTAAAGAAAAAACCATCAAAAGCACAAAGAAAAAGGATAATTGAGTATTTGAAAAGAGTTTGTTCCAAAAGTAGACCCCTAGAATTGAGCATAATTCGCGAGAATATTGTTCAAAATCCGCAATATCCAATAATGGTTGATTTGCACTTTGAATACTGGGGAGAAGTTTTCGAAAATGAAAAAGACAACGAAATTCTATCCAACCTATACACTACAAAAGAGAGAGGGTTCTGTATTTGGGGCAAACCCATAAGTGGCGTCTTCTCAAAAATTCCTCAACACTACCACCTTAGATCAGTGGTTGAGGATCTGAAGTGTACGAGAAAATATTTACACGAGAATGCTGATCGAGTTGGGTATGATCCTACAGTCTACTGGGTTTTAGGCTCTTGCAGAATTTTAGCTTTTATAAGAGAGGCGAAAGTACTTTCCAAATTAGAAGGAGGTCATTGGGGATTAGCTAACTTGCCTAAAGGATATCATGACTTAATTGAGCATGCAATCTCTCGTTACCAAGGGAAAAAGAAAGCGCAACTTTGGGACCATGAGAAATTGGAAGCTTTTGCCGATTACATAACTAAAGTTATTCTTAAAGAATCGGAAATAAATTCATGAATCATTTTTTGCCCATTTTTGGCTATCCAAAAACCACTCTACAATCCAATCTATATATGGAAAAGCCGTTCTAAACGTTTAGGTTTATGGGTTCTATGGGTTTTTGCGTTCTAAACGTTTTGTCATGTGTCCAAATAAAGTTATGGTCACGCTTGCTTAAAAAGAGATGTAGAGGTTTGTTCTATCGCTTTTTGATTCACTAATAGTCGTCAATAAACTTAAAAACTCGCACATTGAAATTGTATCTGATGCCTATGCCTACAGTATCACAACTTATGAATGATGTGCATGACGGAACGCTGGTATTACCAGATTTTCAACGAAGTTTTATCTGGGAACCAGAAGACGTTAGGGAGTTGATTGTTTCAGTTCTTGGCGACTACTTTATTGGCTCAATGCTTGTGTTAGAGCAATACAAAGATGACTCGCCTTTTGCTTTAAGACTTGTTGAAGGCATGGATAAAATTAACCCTCAAGTGAACATTCAATCTATCGTTAAGATATTGCTGGATGGACAGCAACGCACTTCTGCACTATATTACGCTCTTTTTGAACCCGACTTACCATTGAAGAATAGAAAAAGTTCTTATCGATTCTTCTTAGATATAGACAAGGCAATAAAAAAAGATTTTGATGGTGCAGTCATAGCAGTAAGTGTGTCTGATAAGAGAAGACTTAACGAGATAGAAAAAAATGGAAGAATAATTCCGCTCAGATTGGTCAGGGACATAGGAGCATTGGTCGTGAAATTTAAGGAAGATAGTGAAGTCAATAATATTGTCAATCTTGCCAATGAATTCATGAAACGTGAAGTCAACATAGTTACCTTGCCACGGAAAACAGATTTGGATAAAATAGTTGAAACTTTCGAGAGAATCAACAGAACTGGTGAACCATTATCAATTTTCGAACTTCTTACTGCAAGGCTGTATAAAGAAAAGATAAAAATAAGAGACTTGTTTGAAAAAGCCAAGAATACCTACATTTTTCCGAACATTGTTCCACCAGAATTCATTTTGCGAACGATTTCATTATTGAGAGATAAAGAACCCAAACGTAAATCAGTTCTTGAACTGGACCCGAAGGATTTTGAAGCGGATTGGGAACGTGCATGTCAAGCATTGCATATTGCATTCGAGAGAACCACGGATATAAAGAATGGATATGGCGTTTTGGATTTCAAAAAATGGATGCCATACTCGCCAATGCTTGTTCCTTTGGCTTCAATAATTGATTTCGTCAAAACGAATTCGCTTGAAACAGATAAGAATTACGCCAAAATAGACCGATGGTATTGGATTTCTGTATTTTCAAACCACTACGACCAAGCCCAAGACACTACGTCATATCAAGACTTTATTGCTCTGAAAGAATGGATAAATGATGACACCAAGACACCAAAAATCGTTCAAGATTTCAAACCCGAAAATCTTGATTTTGAAATTGCTAATCAATCTAACGCAATATACAGAGGAGTTATGAACCTTGTCATTCTTAAAGGAGCCTTGGATTTTGCAACGGGACAAGCACCTCAATTTGATAAAGAAAAGATTCAAGACGACCATATCTTCCCAAAATCGCTTTATAATTATCACTACATTCCAAACAGAACATTGATTTCAACTAACTTGAAGAAATGGAAGACTAAACCTTCTGAATATTTCAAAGAAAAACTAACCGAACATGGAGAGGAGAAGCTAAAGTCAATATTGGAATCCCATCTTATACCGAGCGATGCCTTAGACGAACTGCTTTCAGATGACTTGGACAAATTCGTAGAGAAGAGAAAACAAGCTATCATCAACGAATTGAAACAAAGATTGACAATTTCTTAAGCGTCATTGAAGTTCGCACTCTATATATACAAAACAAGCATACTAAGGAGCATGAAGACACGGCTTAGAAAGAAGTGTCCGAATTGCGGTTATTGGAACAGAATAGAAGTCAACAAGCATTTTATTGAAGAATCGAGTCCAGAACCGAAAGTTAAGGTCTTGATTCCCTACTATGAACCGTTAAAAGTTGAAAAATGCAAAAAGTGCAAGACAGTAATAGCTGAACCGAAAACGCTGATTCGGATTGTTCATAAAGCCTAATCCCAAAATCCTTTAGGTTCGGTTTTGCAACACGCACGAGGCTTTTGACCCATGCACTTTGAACAAACTCATCCTTCTCGTAGCTTCTATCTACGAAAGGCTTTCTACCATTCATTTTGTGTCCATCTCCTTTTTGTTGTTTAGGACACATAAGTCTAACGTTCTAAACGACACAAACCCACAGAAAGATTAAACGCTTGAAACAGCTTCTCCATATATAAGGGGCATAATGTTCTTAGCAGCTAGAGTTCTCAAGCAATCATAGAAAATGGATCTGCAATAGCGTTTGTCTACGTTACTAGTTCGTGCAGTTGCTTTGTCTTCAATGCTCTCTTAATCTCTAAACCTATGCGATCACCCGTGCTCAATCGCTTCTTATATTTCGCATTAGCATACTGCGCACCCAACCCCATATGCACATTCGTCCCACCACCATGTCTTAAGGCCACATCCTGCGTCACTGGAATATGCATGTACGGATCTTTCTCACCATGAATATCATACAAACCATAATCAACAGCCCTCTTCGCCTCCGCACCAACAGTAACATCAAGCTTCACACTCGGCTTAAGCTCATACTTACTAACACGCTTCCAAGTAATTAGCGTCTGCAAACACCAAGGACCAATAATGCCTGGACTAGCAAATTCCCTGCAAGCTAGCAAGAAACGGTCGGCATAACGATGCAAATCTTTCAGCAAAGATTCACGTAAGCTCAAGATGGCATGCGCTGTAACTTCAAAAGATGGAACACGCTTAATCTTTTCCTGCACATCTGCTGGCAATCTTTTTAAACCATCAAGAATTGTTTCTCTCCGCTCATCAATCGACAAGAACTGATTTGCTAAGCATATCCGTGCCTCTTCAAGATTTACATTATAAAGCTTCGAAAACCACTTTTCAACATCGCCCTAATCGCTCTTGGCATCCAATGGTGAAAAGAAGAAGTTGAAATTCGCATGTGGACCAAGCACAATCTGTTCCACACGTCCATTCTCCAACGCTTCCTTATTCAAATTTCCAGCTTTAACTTCTTTTGCAACTTTCTCCTCCAGATCCTCAGAGTTAGCAGCAAAAATGAATTCCCTCTCGAAAGCCCTATGTGCATGCACAGCCTTCAAAATCATAGGTTCATCAACAGGCTCCTTGAAGCGTATGCCGTCCCTTGTAACGTCGTATTTGTAAGCTTTAGGCGTTGGAATTCCTGCCTTCTCTGCAAACCAGTAATAATCCTTCTTAAGCTCCCCCCTATTCTCAATTTTTAGAAGTGTTCTTGAACCCAGAATTGGCACTGCATACTCATTTTCAATTACACTGCAATACTCATCTCCGCCAACATAAACTGCAAAAGCACGGTTAGTAATCTGCAAGCACTCCAAATCTACAAGTTCATCCACATACTTCACGATATCAGAATACTTATCTAAAATCAAAATGCAACTTCGCCAATCACCATTTTTTTGATATCTTTAGGATCATTAACCGCATGTAAATCTCACTTTACAAGACTAGGCAAATCCTCAACATCTTCATTTGGCTTCCCAACTATAGGATTTTGAAGATAAATCCGTGCCCTTCCAAGCGTCGTATAAATTATGCTTCTATTTCCATAGTTGCGTTGTCCTTGCCAAGCGTCCAAAGCTGAATGAGAACCAAGATTTAATCCGATTGGCTCCTTATATTTCCTGACTATTTCCTGCATCTCCTCTCTCTTAATTACCATTTAACTCACCTCATGAATTACGCAAGTACAACTTTCAACCATTTTTCAAGCTTTTTACACACAAACCCGTAAAAACATTGGACAATTAAGGCATTGCATAGAATTGTCGTCTAGAATTATCTCCTATCCCAGTTTTACATACTAAATTATAAAGAACGGAAAGAAAAATTCCTAGTGGAGAAAGGAGAGTTGGCTGAAGCTTTTGGCTGGATATTCGTAGACTTCATTCCATTACTTTATGAAAAAAAGCGAGTAGCAAAGCAATCCCAAATAGAAACATGGCTTGACCTCTCCCAACTTGTTATGGAATTAGGAATCCAAAAATCAGCACAAACCAAACAAAACAATAGCACATCTGTAAGCTATATAGTTTAGAGACCACAAGCAACCAATATTCTTTCAAAATTCTCTCTTAACCTACATAGTTTGTAATCTCTTAAAACTTCAATAATCACCTTCTTATCTTTTTCACCAAGCTTCTCAGCAACAATCTGTGCAACAACACCACTGATAAAAAGAAACTGGCAAATCGAAGTTACATTGGAAGGCTTGCGATTTAAACTGGTTGTTTCAAAATCCACTATGAAAGGCTTTGCATTTTCATCAACAATAACATGTTTTGGAGCATGACTTAATTCCCCATGATCCAAACCAGCCTCATCTAGCCGCCAACACTGTTCTAAAACTTCGCGCAAAACTTGCCTTTCCTTCACTTTTTTCCGTTGCTTCTTCAACCATTCCGGAAGCAAGTCACCTTCAATAAACTGCATTAAAAGGAAATTCCTGCTCACATCTAGAAACTTGGGTCCCACACCGGCAGAATTTGCTTTCTTTAGCATTTTTGCTTCTGTCTGCATTCTGTCACGGTCTGCATCAACTCTGCGAATTTTCAAAGCTATCTTCTCAACGTTTCTATAGGCTATTGTAACTATGCCCACGCATCCTTTGCCCAAAACTGGCACATTAAAGGCTTTCTTCTTGCCTACAAATTCTAAAGCCTTTACGTCAAGTCTTTGCAGTTCTATTAAGCGCTTCTTAAGCTCAATCTTGTTTGACCTCGGATAGCATAATATTGAAGCGTAAGGTTCTTCACTTAATTTTTCAAGAGCTATAGCCAAATGCTTATTCCTCTAACAGCTTATCCTGTATATTTTATCGAAAATAAACATAAAAAGCATCGTGAACTTAATAGCAAATGCAATTTTGTCTTAGGAAGGAGTGGGGAAATGCCAAGATTTAGGCAAACAGCAGAGATTCTAGGGCTGATGAATAAGAAAGAGTGTATCCGCAACATTGGCATAATTGCCCACATAGACCATGGAAAAACAACAATGACAGACTCACTGTTAGCTGAGGCAGGATTATTACCGCAGCAAATAGCTGGCAAAGCTAGAGCTTTGGATTACCTAGAAGAAGAACAAAAACGAGGAATTACTGTAAAAACTGCAAACATTTCGCTATTGCATGAAATGAACGGTAGCCAATACGTCATAAATCTAATTGATACACCGGGTCATGTGGACTTTACAGGCAAAGTGGCAAGGGCATTACGAGCTATTGATGGCGCAATCGTCGTTGTCGATGCTGTTGAAGAAATTATGGTCCAAACAGAAACTGCTACTCAGCAGGCTCTCGAAGAAAGAGTTAGACCTATCCTTTTCATCAATAAAATTGATCGTTTAATTAGAGAATTGCACTTTTCTGAAGAGGATATTCAAAAGAAGTTCATGCGCATAATCCGCAACTTTAACAACATAATTGAAATTTATGGTGAACAGGAATTTACTGATAAATGGAAAGTTGACCCTTTTAAAGGCACAGTGACTTTCGGATCAGCCCTTCACAGATGGGGTTTCACACTAAATATTGCAAAGCAAAAAGGAATAAAATTCGCCGACATAATCGAAGCTTACACAAAAAACAAGCATGAGACAATTGCAAAACTATTGCCACTTCACAATGCAATACTTAATATGGCAATCAAAAATATTCCAAACCCTATTGAAGCCCAAAAATATCGGCTGCCAAAAATTTGGAAGGGTAATATTGAGTCAGAAATAGGTCAAGCAATGCTCAACTGTGATGATGATGGACCTGCAGCAATGTGCATAACAATGGTTCAAATGGATCCAAAAGAGGGATTAATTGCAACAGGAAGAATATTTTCAGGTTCTATTAAACAAGGTGACCAACTTTATCTGGTTGGTGTAAAAAAGGAATGTCGCGTACATCAAGTGTCTATTTATATGGGGCCTTTTAGAGAAATTGTGGAGAAAATTACTTCGGGTAATGTAGCCACTTTGCAAGGTATTGATTTGGCAAGAGCAGGCGAAACAGTGGTTGACATTGCATATAAAGACAAGATTTTTCCTTTTGAACACATAAAATATGTTTCAGAGCCAGTAGTAACAGTAACTGTTGAACCTAAACGTCCCAAAGACTTACCACACCTAATAGATGCAATGAATAGGCTTTCCGTCGAAGATCCAAATCTCGTTACTAAAATAAACGTAGTGACTGGAGAGTATCTATTAAGCGGATTAGGAGAACTTCACTTGGAAATTGCTGTGAAGTTTTTGAGGAACTATGCTGGTGGCATAGAGATCTCAGCTTCCAGTCCAACTGTAGAATATAGAGAAAGTGTTGCAAAAAAAGGTTCAGTGATAATGGCGAAAAGTTCTAATAAGCAGAATATATTCTGGGTGCAAGTGGAACCGTTGCAAGATGAGGCGTCAAACCTTATTGAAACAATCAAAGCAGAAAATGTTTGGGTAACTGATGAATATCAAAATAGACTCCTAAATTTAACAAAAAATATAGCGTTTTCCAGTGAAATAAAAGACATGATTGTTTCCGGTTTTCTGTGGGCATGTAAAGCAGGACCATTATGCGGAGAACCTTTAAGAAACGTAAAAATCAAGTTAATAGACGCCAAAATTGCTGAAGACGCTTCGCTTCGTGAACCAACGCAAATCTCCCGGGCAATAAGTCGAGCAATTTTCGGTTCTTTTCTCACTGCAAAGCCCTTACTTTTAGAGCCAATTTACAAAATTGTAATATCTGTTCCTACACAATGGATGGGTGAGTGTTCATCAATCTTAACATGTCGGCGTGGAAAAATATTGGCATCAGAGCAGAAAGGTGCCTTAACAATAATCACAGGTTATATCCCAGTAGCAGAAACGTTTGGGATAGCCACGGAAATACGGTCTAAAACATCTGGTAGTGCTTTTTGGCAATGTACATTTGACCATTGGAGTAAAACCCCTGATAGTATCGCATCCGAAGTTGTCAGGTACATCCGCAGAAGAAAAGGCTTGGCATCGGAAATTCCTAAACCAGAAAAATTTATAGATGAAGCATAACCTTGCATATTGACTTCCTCATAAATGAACATCGTGGAATTTGAATGCGAGTTTCATTAAATGCTTCATGCCCATTCAATCTTGATGCTACTCTTTGTTGTGGGCAAGTTTTTAGATGGGACAGACATGATGGTTGGTGGTATGGCGTTACTGGAGAATCAGTGCTGAAAATACGTCAGATTGGCGACGTTTTGGAATTTGATAATGCGAATACAGATTTCGTTAAAAGTTATTTTGGATTAAAAGAAAGTCTCCCTGAAATTCTCTCGCAAATCAGCAAAGACGAGCATATCAAAAACGCTGTAGACGCCTTTAATGGTTTACGAATTATTCATCAAGATCCTTGGGAATGTTTGATCTCATACATCTGTGCAACATACAAGAACATTTCAGCAATAAGAAAGATGTTATTTAATATTTCAGTAAAATTCGGAGAAAAAATCCGTTATGAAAAGTATGATTTTTACACGTTTCCAACATCAGAAAGACTTGCAAAAGCAAATATTGTAGAATTAGAAGATTGCGGTCTTGGGTACAGAGCCAAACACTTGCTTGCAACTGCAAAAATGGTCTACAATAGCAAATTTGACTTTGAACATCTCAAACAGTTATCTTATGAAAAAGCGAAAGAAAAACTGTTAAACTTTTCTGGAGTAGGTTTAAAAGTGGCTGATTGCGCTTTGCTCTTTTCCTTGGAAAAATTTGAAGCTTTTCCAGTGGATGTTTGGGTAAAGCGAGCTATTCTGAAACATTATTCAAGCCATTTCACTAAGGAGTTTGCCGAAAAAATTTCAGGAAAATCACTGACCAAACCTGAATATGAACAATTGAGTTTTTTTGGGCGAAGTTATTTTGGGAAATATGCTGGTTATGCGCAAGAATACTTATATCATTATGAACGAATGAATCACTAGGTTAAGCCTTCAATCTTAGAATTTCTGCTACAGTGTTGCCGCTAATTGTTGTTAAGGATATTGCTTCAGAAACGAGTTTAATCGCTTTAACATAATTGTGTTGTTTTGTTTGGATAAGGTCTTCTAACCATATGTGAGCAGAAAACGTTTAAATTAATTTACAAATAGCATATTAACAGTGCATAAAACCTTGGGGCCCGTAGCTCAGCTAGGTTAGAGCGACAGGCTCATATTCCTAGGGAAGAGAGACCTGTTGGTCAGGTGTTCAAATCGCCTCGGGCCCACTAAAAATAACTGCATAGCGCACGCTAAGGGCTCCTTATAGTTTTAAATTTTCAATTATAAAATGTCTCCGTTAATGTTTGAATAGGCAATAGAAGATTCTTCCACAAACTATAAGTGGGGTAAAACTGCATAATGATTCATGAGGAGAATGGCAGATTCGCTTTCTGGGGAGAAAGGAGAGAAAGGAGAAAAACGATTTTTCCACCATTCTCCTCATACATCATTTCCTCTATGCATGCATATGTTGCTTTTAAATTTTTCGTCAAATTTTGAATTACACCTCTAAAAATCTCGAAGAAAATGGGGTATTTTAAAGGTTTTAGTCTATTGCTTGTTTTATTTCTTCTTTGAATTTTTCTGTTTCCATGAAGAAAGTGTGGATGGGCTTAGCGTTCACTATTAACCACCAGTTTCCACGTTTGATAGCCTCTTCTGGCTTTTCCAACTCGTTAATCATTTCAATTTTGATTGTTGGAACAACTTCTTTTATGATTTCTCCGATCTTCTTTGCGAAGGGATAGCCAAATTGGCAAATGGGGCTATAGAAAATTATTGCTTTATTCCTATCTTCTTGTAAAGGCTTATAACTGCCTAAGACTGGTGTGGGTTCATAATTGGCTTCTATTGGAAGAAACAACATATTACCTTCTGGCGTTTGCATGAAGCTGTTTTTGATATAGAAATTTGGTAATGGAAGAGCTTCGCCTGTGTTGAAGGCTTTTGCAAGAATAAATCTGCATGGCTTATTGCCGAGGCAAGTTTTCCTTTGTTTTGCATCTTGAATCACGCTTTGTAACAGTTTTGTGCCTATTCCAAGTTTCTGTGCTTTAGATGTCGGATTATAGATGCAGTTTATGATCAAAACGCCTTCTCGCCTTGTTGCTCGGCTTACGTCAGCCTTTTCTGGGTAATAGAGTATCTGTGCCACTGGTTTTTCATTGTAGTAGGCGATTTTTGCGCATGATCCATATTTTTCAAGCATTTCCTGCAGCAATTGTCGCTTAAGACTAATTCCCTGCTGATGAATAGGGTCGCTAAGCTTTTTTGAGGAGCAAACATAAATCAAGTCTTCTATGTTTGAATTTTGGAGATTTTCAATTCTTACTTTCTCTTGCATAACAATTACTACTCTTAGCTAAAATTCTTTTATTATTTCATCAACAGTCATTATTTTTGCGTTGTAAACGTATTCAAGATATTTCAATCCTTGTTCGTGATCCTCTTGGGTGAAGGCTTCCACACCGTCTTTCGCAATAATTATTTTGTATCCTCTGAAGAAAGCATCTGCTGCAGTATGCCTAACGCATATATTTGTGTGTAAACCTCCGAGAACTACAGCTTTTACACCTTCTCCTTTGTATAGGCTTCGCAGTAGTGAGTCTAAGCCTGTTTCATAAAAACCACTGTAAGTTCTTTTCTCAACAATATAATCTTTTGATGTTGGTTTAAGTTCCGGAATTACTCCTGCTCCTCTAGTGCCTTTTATTGCATGTTTCCCCCATTTTGCGACAACCTCCACATCCTGCGAATAATGAGCATCATTACTGTAAATCACGGGAACATTGTGCTTGCGAGCAGCCTCAATCAGCTTTGTCAATTTTGGAACAATTAGCTTGGCTCTGTCGCATTTTAAACCTCCAGTAACAAAGTCATTAAGCATGTCAATTACTATAACAGCTTTATTATCCATCTGTTTCCCTGCTGTCATTGAAATTGAGTTATACTTTACGATTATTTAAACTGGATTACTCAGCTTCTAAAGCGTACGGTCCTTTTGTTAATTTTTCCGCTTTGCCCTTTTGCACTAAAACTGAATCTTCTATGCGGATACCACCAAAACCCACAATATAAATGCCAGGCTCATTGGTTACAACATTTCCTATTGTCAATCTGTCTTTGCTTTCCGGATTCAGCGTTGGTGGTTCATGAACTTCTAAGCCTACGCCGTGGCCTAAACCGTGAACAAAATACTCGCCATATCCAGCGTCTGCAATTACTTTTCTGGCGGCTGCATCTATTTCCTTTGCTTCCGCTTTTGGTCTTATGCTTTGATATGCTCTTTCTTGGGCTTCTTTGACAATTTCATAACATTTCTTCTGTTTCTTTGATGGTTTTCCAGCCACAATTGTTCTTGTCATGTCAGAGCGGTAAAACTTGTATGTAGCGCCTATGTCAACAACGACCAAGTCGCCTTCTCGAATTTCTCTTTCTGTGCAGCCTCCGTGCGGAAAAGCTGAACGGACACCAGAAGCTACTATTGTTTCGAAGGCTGTGCCCCAAGAACCTTTCTTACGCATTGCATATTCAATTTCAGCCGCAACTTCTATCTCTTTCACTCCAGGCTTTATTGTTTCGTATGCTACTTTCATGCCTTCACTTGTTAATTCTCCGGCTTTTTGCATGAGCGCAAGCTCTTTTTCATCTTTTACTTTGCGAAGTTCCCAAACAAGATTATTCTCGGCTTTAAGTCTCGTTACGCCTCTGCATTCTTTTGCCAAACTTCTGTGACTCTCATAGCTTAGCATGTCAAATGCGAGTTTTTTAATTTTAAAAGCCTCGATTTGTGCTGCAATTTTTGTACTCAACTTTTCGCCGCGTTTAACTATTTCTACTCTGAAGCCTTTTCCCTCAGCCTTCGCCTGTTCATAATTAACGCTATAAACGTAAATTATGCTTTCATCATTTTTTGGAATTAACAGTGATGCTGCTCCTGGAAAACCAGCGAAATAAAGCATATGGGCTTCATTAGTAATAAGAAATCCATCAAAACCTTTCTTCTCGAAGGCTAAACGCTTTAATGCTTCTATTTGTTTCACATCATTCACCTTGGGAATTAATCATAAAATGTAGTTTTGCTTAAAATGTTTTGCAAAACTATGCTGTTTTTTGTGTTGCTGCTTCAACAGAAATTCTTAATTACGTAGGCTTGTTCTGTTTGTAAGCTTAGGGTTAATGTTGCAATATTGCATTGAAACCAAAGACTTAGTTAGAATATTCAAAAGCAAAAATGAGGTAGTGAAGGCTCTGGACAAAGTTTCCATTTCAATTGGAGAAGGCGAAATCTTTGGTCTTCTTGGTCCAAATGGAGCAGGTAAAACCACTTTCATAAAAATTTTGACCACGCTTCTACTGCCAACAAGCGGCGAGGCATATGTTGGTGGGTTTGATGTTGTTAAGGAATCAGATAAGGTGCGAAAAATAATAAGCCTCGTTTCTGGTGGTGAAACCCCGGGTTATGGTATTCTTTCTGTACGAGAGAATCTTTGGTTTTTTTCGCAGCTTTACGGCTTATCCTCTTCTGTTGCCAAGGAGGAGATTGGAAGGTTTATGGCTGATTTGGATTTTGAGGAATACGCAGGCACGCGAATGTCCAAGCTTTCAACTGGGTATAGGCAAAGGTTAAATCTTGCAAGGGGCTTGCTAAGCAAACCAAAGATACTGTTTCTTGACGAGCCCACTTTAGGTTTGGATGTTTTAACTGCGAAAAACCTTCGCGAGTATATTGTGGATTGGGCAAAAAGGGAAAGGAAAGGAACTGTTTTATTGACTACGCATTACATGGCTGAAGCTGATGAAATGTGCGACCGCGTTGCTATTATTGATCGCGGAAGGATTTTGGCTTGTGATAGTCCATTTAAGCTTAAGGAAAATCTTGAAGAGAACGTCATAGTGAAGATGGAAGTTTCTTCGGTGCGGGCTGATTTCAGTTTCATTGATGATCTTGGCGGTGTGGTTGGCTATTCTCAAACTCGAAGCATTCAAACAGATACAACTACCTTAAAGGTGATGGTGCATGATGAGTCCATATTGTCAAAAATAGCGTCAAAAATTGAGGGGCAAAAACTGAAAATTCTTTCGGTTAACAAAGCTGAACCAACACTTGAAGATGTTTACATCAGCCTTGTTGGAAGAGGCTTTGAAGAGGAAGAGGCTGGTTAAGCAAATGCGTGAACAATTAATTCATAATTTGCGAGTTGCTTATGCCAGATTATGGGTTAGAATTAAGGGAAGTAATCGGGAGCCAGAATGGATTGCGGCGGAACTTGTCATCCCAATTCTTACCTTGAGTGCTTATGTTTATCTTTACAAGATGTTGAATGCGCCTTCTGAATATTCGGGTTTTGTTATTATTGGTGGGACAATGATAGCGTTTTGGGTTAACGTTCTTTGGAATATGTCTGCACAGTTTTATTGGGAAAAAGAAACTGGAACTTTGGAAGCATATTTGGTTGCGCCTATTTCGAGAATGGCGATTCTTCTTGGAATGGCTTTGGGAGGAATTGTTAACACAACTTTGAGAGCAATAGTGATTTTAGTTGCAGGAACCATTATCTTTCAGGCACCATTAATTGTCAATGAGCCTTTTACGGCTTTATTGCTGTTCTTTTTGACAATAATAGCGCTTTATGCGTTGGGAATGTTGTTTGCTTCTTTGTTTATGCTTTATGGAAGAGAAGCTTGGCATACCGCAAGCCTTTTACAGGAACCAGTTTATTTTCTCTCTGGTTCCTATTTTCCAGTAAGAATGTTGCCTTTCTTCGTTCAACTTGTGGCATCATTAATTCCATTAACCTTTGGATTGGATGGCATAAGGCGAGTTGTAATTTTAGGCGCTGGGATAGCAGACATATGGCTAGATATAATTGCATTGGTGATTTTTATAGCTGTGCTGCTTCCTTTAGCCAAGTTTGCCCTAAACTACATGGAGAATTTAGGTAAAAAAGAAGGCAGGTTGACGCTGAGATGGCAGTAAACGCTATTTTAAGGACTATTAAACAAGCCATGTGGGTTGGCTGGAAAGTTGAAACTAATTGGGCTGACCCATTAATATTCGCCATCTACTATCTTATTCGTCCACTTGCTGGTTTGCTTATTGTAGGCTTCATTTTCATTATAGGTAGCGCTGCAGGCGGAGCATTTAGTCCAGAATATTTTGCGTTTATGTTTATCGGTAACAGTTTCTTTATTTATGTTGTTCAAATAATGATTACAATGAGCATGCTAATCCATGATGATAGAGCTCACTACGAAGTGTTAAAGCATATTTATTTGGCTCCAAACTCGTGGTCATGGTATATTATTGGAAGAGCCCTGAACGGTGTACTGAATGCGTCAATATCACTAATCTTGACATTAGGCTTTGGAGTGCTCATCTTTCAAGGATTGTTAGGTGTTTCTATTCCGATTAATTGGCTGGCAATAGACTATTCATTATTAGCGTTAAGTCTGATTCTGGGAATTGTTTGCTTCATAGCTATGGGTTTTGTTCTGTGTGGAATAAACATCATGACATCGAAGGTTCAGTTCATGCTAACAGACTATGTGTCAGGAATTCTCTACTTATTCGGCGGTGTTGTTTTCATGCCAGAAATTCTGCCAAATTGGGGACAAGCTATTTCAAATGCTTTGCCAATCACATATTTTCTGAAAACCATCCGATTCTCAATCTTGCATCAAACCGCAACAGCAAGCCAAATGGACCTATTATATTTGGTCTTAACAATGATCGCAACCATAATTGTTGGCGCACTTGTTTTCAGAATAGCCGAATACAAAGCGAGAAAGAATGGCTTAATCGATAAGAAAGAAGAATACTAGCCGCCGCTTACAATTGGCAATATAGTTATGTTGTCTCCATTTTTGAGTTTAGTTCCAATTCCATCTAACTGATTCAATAAATAGCCATTTACCGTAATGATATAGTTGGATTTTACATCCGCACCACTTTTCTCATAAATCGCCTTCCTGAATGATTCCCCATACTTTTCAGAAAGGACAGTCAACAAGTCTGCAATGGAAGCGCCTTCACTGATTTCCACTTCCTCTTCTCTGTTGCTTTTAATAACATTTCTAACATGACCGAGAAATTCAACTCTCGCCTTCAATGTCAAGCCTTCTAATTTGCTTATACTATTTCAGAATTAGAGTTGCTATATATTCGTTTCAGTTAAAGAAAATGGCTAAATACACGAAAGAATTGAATGCCTATTCGGTCTCACTGGTGTTTTCAATGGTGTTTGACAAGCAGAAGCTTGAGCAAATTAAACGACAGAAAGAAAAATGGGAAAGAGAAACTGTTTCCAAAAGTTTTGAAAAACTTCCTGAAAGAAAGGAATTCTCAACGAGCTCAGACATTTCCATCAAGCGAGTTTACACTCCTACAGACCTTATGGATTTTGATTATTTGTGTGATTCTGGTTTCCCAGGCGAATACCCATTCACACGCGGCGTGTATCCCACAATGTATCGTGCACGCCTTTGGACTATGCGGCAGTATGCAGGTTTTGGCACCGCTGAGCAGACAAATCAGCGTTTCAAATATTTGCTTGAGCATGGGCAGAAGGGCTTAAGCGTAGCGTTTGATTTTCCAACACAAGTTGGTTATGATTGTGATCATCCGTTGGCTCATGGTGAAGTTGGCAAAGCAGGTGTAAGCGTGAGCACTTTGCAGGATATGGAAATTGTCTTTGATGACATTCCACTTGACAAAATTACAACTTCTATGACTATTAATGCACCAACGAATGTTTTACTTGCCATGTACATTGCAGTAGGACAAAAACAGGGAGTTGACCAGTCTAAGCTTGGTGGAACAGTGCAGAATGATATTCTTAAGGAATATGTTGCACGTGGCATGTACATTTTCCCACCTAAGCCTTCAATGCGGCTGGTTACTGACATTTTTGAATATTGCTCACAGCATATGCCAGAATGGAATACGATAAGCATAAGTGGTTATCATATTCGCGAGGCTGGAGCCACTGCAGTGCAGGAAGTTGCATTCACACTGGCAAATGCAATTGCTTATGTACAAGCTGCTATAGAGCGTGGTTTAAACTTGGATAGGTTTGCTGGCAGGTTGTCCTTCTTTTTTGCTGCACATAACAACTTTTTCGAGGAAATCGCCAAATTCCGTGCTGCTCGGAGATTATGGGCTAGAATTATGCGTGAACGTTTCAAAGCCAAGAACCCTGCTTCTTGGATGTTAAGGTTTCACACTCAAACTTCTGGTGTTTTGCTTACTGCTCAGCAACCTTACAACAACATCGTTAGGGCTACGCTTCATGCATTGGCTGCGGTTTTAGGTGGAACCCAATCCTTGCATACAAACTCTTTTGATGAGGCGTATGCACTGCCAAGTGACGAAGCAGTGCTTGTTGCGCTTAGGACTCAGCAGATTATTGCCTATGAAAGCGGTGTTGTGGACACTGTAGATCCTCTGGCTGGTTCCTATTATGTTGAGTATTTAACGAATGAGATTGAAGCTAAAGCCTTGAAGTATATTGAGGAGATTGACGCTATGGGAGGTGCGGTTTTTGCTATTGAAAAAGGGTTCATGCAACGAGAGATAACTGAAAGTGCCTATCGCTATCAGAAAGACGTTGAGAGTAAAAAACGAATTGTTGTCGGCGTGAACGAATTCTTGACTGAAGAAAAAATTCCCATTAAGATTTTGCAAATAGATCCGAAAATTGAGAAGCAACTTGTTGAAAGACTGAAGCATATTAAAAGGCAGAGAAACCAAGCTAAGGTAAACGAAGCCTTAAACAATCTGCGCAGAGCTGCGGAAAAAGAGAATGAAAATCTCATGGGTTCAGTGCTTTATGCAGTGAAGGAATATGCCACTTTAGGCGAAATTTGCAATGTTTTCCGAGAAGTTTTTGGAGAGTATAAGCCTTCAACAATTTTCTAGCCTATGACGAAGAGAACTTCGCCTTCGCTAACTGAAGCGCCTGCAGCAACATTCACTTCCTGAATTATGCCCGCTTTTGGGGCGTTTATCTCATTTTCCATTTTCATTGCTTCAATGATGCATAACACTTGGCCCATTTCCACTTTTTCTCCTTTTTTAACTTTAACTGAGATGATTTTGCCAGTCATAGGTGCAGTTACTGCGCCTTCCACAATTTGTTTTTGTACTGTAGTTTTCTTTATTGGGTTTAAAGGTGTTGTTTCGAAAGTGTTTGATGCCCTTCTTATGGAGGGCGTTTTTATTTCTGCATTGAATATGGCTTCTTCAGTTTTTATTTGGAAAGGTTTTTCTCGGTTGAGTTCTGGCAGTTTTATTTTGTATTTTTTATCGCCTATTTTTATTGAAAATTGTTTTTCTGCATCTGCCTCGTTTCTGTGCAATTCGACATTTACTATTTTACCGTCAATTTTCACGTTGAAAATTGTTTCGCTGGTCTTTGTTAATTCAATTTTTTTCGGCTTACCGTCTATGAAAATTTCATAGGTTGGCATTTTTATGCACCATGTTCTGTTAGGCTTTGTCTTCCAGCCAAAACCCAATTTGAAATTGTGCCTTTTGGTTTAATTGGTATTAACGCCTTTGTTTCCTGTGAGCTTTGCAGATAAGCAGCTATTGCAGTTGAAATTGCGGCAACTTCCTCAAGTTCTATAAGTCTTTTTGGTGGAATTTCGCTTTTTGCCTCTTCCTTCTTGGCTTTTCTCTTTTTGAAGAATTCTACAGCTGCTTGTGGAAAAAGTGCATAAGTGAGCTTATCCTCTTCGCTTTTTATAAGGGGTTTCACATCATCTGGTATCTTATCCAACATTGGTTCCAAAAGATCTGCGGGACGCGCTGTTATAGACTCTTCATCGCCTATTATTTTCTTTTTCACTTTTGGGTCAATTGGAGCTGGCGGTTTTCCATAAAAGCCTTTTACATAATCTTTTATCTCTTTTGGCACGATACTGTAGCGTTTGCCAGAAATAACGTTTAAAACTGCTTGTATTCCAACAAGCTGGCTTGTAGGCGTAACCAAAGGTGGATAGCCAAGCTCTTTTCTTACTTTTGGAACTTCTTCAAGAACTTCTTTTAGGCGATGTTCGGCTTTTTGTTCTCTTAATTGTTCGAGAAGGTTGCTGAACATTCCACCCGGGATTTGATGAACAATTATTGAGGCGTCAACTCGTTCTGCTTTTGGGTCTATAAGCTTTAATTGGTCATAATATTTCTCGCGTAATTCCCTAAAGTATTCTGCAATTTCGTTTAGAAGTTCCAAGTCGAGGCATGGGTCATATGGTGTTCCTTTTAATGCTGCAACTACTGACTCCACTGGTGGTTGGCTGGTGCCCCATGCCAATGGCGAAAAAGCAGTATCAAGTATGTCTACGCCGGCTTGGCAAGCGTGGAAATAGGTCATCATAACCATTCCGCTTGTGCTATGCGAATGCAGGTGCACTGGTAAGCCTACTTCTTTTTTTAGAGCTGTTATTAGCTCGTAGGCGGGTTTTGGTGCAAGCATGCCTGCCATATCTTTTATGCATATGCTGTCGCAGTCTAATTCTGCGAGTTTTTTGGCGAATGCCACATAATATTTTGTTGTGTGAACTTGACTAATCGTGTAACAAATTGTGCCTTGAGCATGCTTATTGCATTTTTTGACTGTTTTTATGGCTACTTCCATGTTGCGAATATCATTTAATGCGTCAAACACACGGAATATGTCTATGCCGTTTTCTGCCGCTTTTTCCACGAATTTTATGACGACATCGTCTGGGTAATTGCGATAACCAACTACATTTTGCCCGCGCAATAGCATTTGAAACGGCGTTTTCTTTATGTGTTGTTTGAGTGTGCGTATGCGTTCCCAGGGGTCTTCAGCTAAGAAGCGTATTGCAACGTCGAATGTTGCTCCTCCCCACATTTCAAGCGAGAAGAAGCCTACTTTGTCAATTTTTTCTGCTACGGGCAGCATTGCGTCTATGCGCATTCTTGTAGCCATAAGGCTTTGATGAGCATCGCGGAATGTTGTGTCAGTGATTTTAACTGGCTTGCTCTGAGGCATCTAGACCCCCTTATATATAGATTGAACTAAGGAGTAGAAAGGTAAGTGAAGCGATATTAAATCATTTAGGTTGTAGAAAACTGCAGTATATTGAACATGATACGGAAATTGATAATTCTGGATGAACTACCCTTTTATTGGTGCACCGCATTTTGGACACTGCTTTTCCTTGATATCAACGAGAGTTCCACAATATCTGCATGCTGCGGTTTGTAGTCCTTGAATTGGTAGTGATTCAAGATATTGAGAAAGTCGTTGACATATACTCGGTTCACCTTGCATTCGTACTGAACATAAACCAATGTAATCTTCAAGGAAAATGGTTATTTGTTGAGATGAAAAGATTCCAGTTTTTTTAGTTCCTTCAATTTTATTAGCTATAACAGAAACAATGAATCCTTCTTTTTCAAGCCATGTCTCTATTAAGGGTGTCAAGCTATACATGTTGTAATTTCTGATGAGCAAAGGAGACAAAATGTGCTTTCACCGTTCATACCTATTAATACTTGGTATGCATTTTTCGATTGAGAGTGCAAATTATAGGTTTAAGACTAAATCTTACTAACGCCCTCATTTTTTGGCTTCTAGAAATAACACGTGCTATGGGCGGGCTAATTTCATAATATAAGATGATAAGACTTTTTCCCATCCCATTTTGTTCCATTTTTTGATCTCTAAAGTTTCTTAGCGTATTAATCTCTATTGCCATTGGTGTTCCATAAGCTGCAGTTGCAATGAAACAACCAGCATGAGCTGGGCAATATACTTTGTCACCTTTCATTTTTGCACATGAGCTGCAAACATATTTTCCGCATTTGACACATTTTCCAGCCATTTGGCTTACTGGTTTCTTTTTGCCGCAGACATCACAAATATATTGGGGTTCACTTATTATAGGTCCTTGAGATTGCATATTTGTCACGGCAACTTATGTTATTCTCAAAACTTTATAATCTTTGCGGCGAAATTGTTTTATCTAAAAACCTAATAACAATTTGGTTATTGATGTGATTCAAATGACTAATGAAACTGGAAAGAAACATTCTGGAGAATGTTTTGACTGTGGAGGTCCTTTAGAACTTATCGAGTTCAATGCTAAAGAAGGAAGTAAAATATTGAAATGCCTAAACTGTGGTCTCCTTCATTATTATAAAAAAGATTTCCTTGGTAGCTGGAGACTTCAGAAAGCTACAAAAATTGCAAGAGTATAAATGAATAAGAAATAGAAGGGGTGTGCATAATGGGTGATTCAGAACTCGATTATAAGGGAAAGTTAAATAAATTACGTGAAAATCTTTACAAGAAACTTCAAGAAGTTAGAAATCAGTTTTCGCAAATAGAGAAAATTAAGGTTGAAGCTATCAAGAAAATAG
>CAZAXN010000028.1:0-29417 GCA_964489195.1 uncultured Candidatus Bathyarchaeia archaeon | reverse complement strand
TGTATAAACCGAGTAAAAAATTATTCATCAAGTAAATAGGGGAAAACAATCTAATGAAGCGCAGAAGTCATTGCAGGATCGAAAATGATGAGATTGTAAGCGGATTTCGAATCGCCCAAGACGCAGTTGAAAAGGAAAATAGTGAACGTTTTCAGCGTGAAGCTATTAGCGCGCGTGCTATTGACCAAAATCTTCGACAGCAAGCTGCAATCGTTGCATTAGCTAGGATGGATTTTCCAGACTTCAATACTGCAATGAAGGAAATAACTGAAATCGACTCAAAAACCATAAATGTCGAACGCGTTAGCATTTGGATTTTCAATGAAGACCATTCTGCTATTACTTGCTTGGATCTTTACGAGCACAGCAAAAATACCCATGAAAAGGGTGTAACTCTTCTAGTTAAGGATTATCCAAGGTATTTCAATGCTTTAGAAGAGAGTCGGGTGATTGCTGCCAACAACGCGCGAAGTGATCCTCGCACTAATGAATTCTTGAAAGACTATCTTTCTGTGTTTGGCATTACTTCTATGATGGATGCCCCACTTCGCGTCAATGGTAAAACTGTAGGAGTTGTCTGCCATGAACATGTTGGCCCTCAGAGAGAATGGACTTTAGAAGAACAATACTTTGCTAGTTCAATAGCTGATCTGGTTTCTTTAATTCTCGAAAATTTTGAACGTAAAAAAATAGAAGAAGAATTATGTAGGAAAGAGGAGCTTTTCCATTCTATAGTTGAAAATTCTCATGATGGCATCGTGATAGTGGGGAACGATTTCAAATTCACTTATGTTAATGAAGAGCTCTGTCGTATCTTAGGCTATTTAAAAGAGGAAATAATCGGTCAAGATTTCAGGAAATTTCTCGCCAAAGAAAGTAAAAAACTAGTTACGGAAAGATACATACTTAGACAAAGAGGAGCAGATATTCCGCCAAGATATGAATTTAAAGTAGTTCGAAAAAATGGCGAAAAAAGAGATGTGGAAATTTCGTCGACGGTTATAAAAGATAAGCAAGGCAAAGTTTGGACAGTTGCACAAATACTCGATATAACAGAAAGAAAGCGTTTCCAAGAAAGAGTGTTTGCATTAAATAGGTATGGCCAGGATTTGGCCAAGGCAAAGGACATAAATGAACTCTACAACTTGACCTTAGAAATTATGGAAAAAACATTAGGATTTGATTTTGCCGATATATTCATCATAGACGGAGAATTGTTGAGTTTAACTGCTCATAGAGGATACTCAAAAGAAATGTCGCTCAAGTTGCCATTAAACAAAAACAAAGGCATAACTGTGAAAGCAGCAAAAAAAGGCAGATCTGTATATGTTCCAGACGTTAGAAAAGACAAGGCATATGTTAAAGGTGCAGAAGACATACTCTCTGAACTTGCAGTCCCAATAAAAATAGAGAATAAGGCGCTAGGCGTTTTAAATGTGGAAAGTAAAAGGCTTGCAGCCTTTGATGAAAGTGACAAGGAACTGCTAGAAATATTGGCTTCCCACCTAGCAGTTGCAATAAAAAATGCTAAAAGACGAGAGAGGCTTTCAGCGTTAAATGAGTACGGCAAAAAATTGAATATGGCTGAGGATATAAAAGAAATTTACAGAATGACATTGGACGCCATGGAACAAACATTGGGATTTGAATATGCCTCATTCTTCATGGTAAAAGGAAAAATGCTGAGTTTGATGGCTCACCGCAAATATCCAAAACGACTTAAAATCAACTTACCATTAGATAGGGATAAAGGAGTAACAGTAAAGGCTGTAAAAACAAGCAAACCAGTCTACATTCCAGATCTCAGAAAGGAAGAAGCCTATGTTGGAGCTGGCGTAAGGGGAATGCTGTCCGAACTTGCAGTTCCGATAAAAGCTGAAAACAGAGTTTTAGGCGTTTTAAATGTGGAAAGTAAAAGGCTTGCAGCCTTTGATGAAAGTGACAAGGAACTGCTAGAAATATTGGCTTCTCACGCAGCCACTGCGATAAGCAATCTTGAAAGACATGGAAAGCTGAAAGATATGTCAAAAAAACTGACAAATTTAATGAAAAGCTCTACAAGAATCATGAATGCAAAGGACATGCGTAAAAGGCTCAAAGTAATTGCTGAAGCAATTTTGAAATTCGGTTGGAGAAGAGTAGTAATCTCGCTAAGAGATGAAAACCTGGAAGGAATTGAACTTGTAACCGCTGGTCTAACGAAAGAGGAAAAAGAACTGTTAATAAAGAGAAAAGCGCCTGGGCATGTATGGCGAGAAAGGTTAGGACCGAAATTTGAACGGTTCAAAATAGGCGAATTTTACTATCTTCCATGGAATGACCCATGGATTCGGAAATACGTTCACGGTGTTCCACCTGAAGCATCACCAGATGAGGCAACGACTTACGCTGGAGTGCCAAGTAGACTTTCTCCAGACGAGATGGTTGATTGGCATCCACAAGACATGCTTTATGCTCCTCTCCGCACTCCTGAAGGAAGAATTGTGGGCATATTAAGCATGGACGACCCAATTGATGGTCGAAAGCCAACTAGAGAAATTCTCACTCCCTTGGAGCTTTTCTTACATCAAGCTGCAATGACTATTGAGAATGCTCAGCTTGTTGAAAGTTTAAAAGAAGCACGAAAGCAGCTTGAAGATTACGCCTATTTGCTTGAAGAGAAGGTTGAAGAAAGAACTAGGGAGCTTAGAAAATCCCAAGAACAATTGCTTAAGACTCAGAGGCTTGCAGTCATTGGTGAATTAGCTGGCATGGTTGGGCATGACTTGCGTAACCCACTGACAAGCATTGCAGGAGCGCAATACTATCTAAAGAAAAAATTGAGTGCAAAAATTGACAGCAAAACCGATGAGATACTTGAACTTATTGGCAAGAACATTGAGTATTCAAACAAAATAATTAATGACCTTTTGGATTATTCGCGGGAAATAGAATTAGAGACCACAGAAAGCACTCCAAAATCCATAGTAAAAGAAGCCTTATCCCATGTCAATATTCCCAAAAATATTGAACTAATAGACCTAACGGAGAACAATCCGAGAATAAAAGTGGATTTGGACAAGATAAAGCGAGCCTTCATAAACATAATCAAAAATGCTATAGATGCAATGCCTAGGGGCGGAAAATTGACAGTAAGAAGCAGAAAAATAGATGATAAAGTGGAGATTGTCTTCTCAGACACAGGAGTTGGCATGTCCAAAGAAACATTGAAGAAGCTTTGGACTCCGCTTTTCACAACAAAAGCTAAGGGGATGGGTTTCGGCTTGCCAATATGCAAGCGCTTCATAGAAGCACATAGGGGCACTATAGACGTGCAAAGCACCTGTGGAAAAGGCACCGTTTTCACTATTACTTTTCCAATAGAACCAAAAATAAATAAGGGAGGTGAAAAAATATGGGTGAAACCGCTAGAATTCTCGTCATTGATGACGACGAAAACATAAGAAAAGTGCTGGCAACAATCTTTGAAGATGAAGGATACAAAGTTGATTTAGTGGATACTGCAAAGAAGGCGATAGAAAAGACAAAGAGAAACTTTTACAACATAGCCCTGATCGACGTTAGACTTCCAGACATGGAAGGCATAGAGCTTCTTACAAAAATGAAAGATACAACACCTAAAATGCGAAAAATAATCATAACAGGCTATCCAACACTTCAGAATGCTATACAAGCTGTGAACAGAGGCGCAGATGCTTACATAGTGAAACCCTTTAACATGGAAAAAGTACTTAAAACAATAGAAGAGCAATTGAAGATGCAAAAAGCTGAGGAGAAGTACAGCCAAGAAAGAGTTGCAGAATTCATTGAGACAAGAGTAAAAGAGCTAAATGTTGAGAAGGAGGCAACTCACAAGTAATCTTTCCAAATTTTTCATTCAACCTTCTTTTCAACTTTTCTTCATTCATCTTCTAAATTATTACTAGACTTGTTCTGCGAAAAAGCTTTACGCATAAATTTCCAATGATGCCCGATGGTAAATCCAAGCTTTCGCAGAAGAGCTATTGATGGAATGTTCTGTTCAGAAGTGTATAAGGCTACAGAGTTCATTCCCTGGGCAAATAGAAAGTTCATCGCTCTACAAGTAAGGGCGGAAGCAAGATTTTTACCGCGATATTCTTGCAGAGTTGTCGCTGGACCGAGATAGCCTCTTTTGCCATTGAAGAACTCGTTATATTCCGTATCTGGTCTTGAAGCAACAACAGAAACAATCTTTTGATTATGCTCCGCAACATGAACCCATTCTTCGCTAAAGGGTGGGCATTCAGACTTCCACCTTTCAATAATGCCAATTTTAAGTCTTTCCCAGCCGAAACCAGCATTAACAGCGTCAACAAGCTTCGTTTCTTCATTTAGTTTCAAACTGCGCAGAATTATGCCATCAGGAACCCTTAAGAGGGATTTTATGCCATCAAGCCTTGCAATCATATGATATAATCCACCTTCAGCTTTGTAGCCTCTTTCAATCCACTCGTCAATTCTTGGGCTCCCAACATCAACCGCTGTAAAAACTACTTGGCGCTTAACGTATTTCTCCGCTTGCTTAACTAACTCATTCTCCACACTTTTTCTCTGAGGAATATCTGAGACTGCAAGCCACTGGATTTCCTCACCCCAATGCCCATCGTGATAAGCAACAGAACCAACAGTTTCACCATCTTTCTCAGCCATTAAAATTTGAAGTTTTCCTTCTTGAATCCAAGATTTAAGTCCATCTTCAGTGTAAGGCGCAAACTCATAAGCCTTCTCATAGGCTTTATTAAGTAACTTAACAAGTGTGGGCAAGTCTTTTTCTGTAAAACCCCTAATCTTAAATGTCATATTTTGCGCCTTCAAAGCTCAAGTCGAAAAAGGATAATAAACGTTTAGTCTATGCTAGTATGCGGAATGGATATATTAAGACAGCTTTGGAAAAAGTGTGTCAATTAGGTTTTTGTGGCTTAGGCGCACGAAGAAATCTGAATAGATAACCTCAAGTTCTTCTCAACTTCTACATCCAAGCAGCAATTTCGTGAAAACTTGATTAACCCTTATGTTTCTCTCTTCGCCATTGTCTAACTTATTAATGCTTGTAATTTTGCCATCTTCAACGACAAACTCAACTGCATAACGGTAAAAGTTGAAATTTAACGCTTCTGTCAAGTGGCAATAATTGGATAATACAAGAGTTTCTCCACTTTTACTGTTTAGATTGAGTATGACTTCTGGTAATATTGGCAGCGAATTTGTGATCATTGCTCTTTAAAACGACTTAATCAAAAAGCGTTTATCCTCAACAGCGCAATCAATGATGACTGGTGAAGAAACCGTGAAATGGGTTACACGTGAATACGTGCATGTGGACAGAACAGCTTGCCCATGGCTTATAAGAAAATTCATAGATTCAGAAGCACAATTCATTTTCGTACCAATGGATAAAATTGAAGAAATCATTGCAACACAAAAAGCAATACCTTTTGATGCACCTAACGTTAAGCTTGGTCACAGAGACGGAAAATGCAGTTTTGAAACTATATTAGAGGAATATCATTTAACAGACCCAGTACTACATGAACTTGCAAAAATAATTCATGCTGCAGATACAGGCGACAAAGCCTCTGCGCCTGAAGGGATGGGGCTTGATGCTGTAATGACTGGTGCAAGAATTAATGTAAAAGATGATTTTGAAGCTGTTGAGAAGGCAGCTTACGTTTATGATGCACTTTATAGCTACTGCAAATTAAAACTATTACGAGAAAGATACAGAAGCAAATTGGAGAAAATGGATAGAAAACAACAGAATGAGTTCTTGAAAAGAAAAATGCAAGAATAAAGCATGATGCACAAATGAACTTGCAAACAAAGAATGTCGCAAACAGCGCATTTCTGACACTTTGCATAATGGGATTCTTCGCAATTCTAAGCTCAACCATGTCCAAAAGCCCAGTTCTCAAACCCTTTGCCTCAAGCCTCAGCACCCCAACAGAATGGATAGGCTTCATTGCTTCAGCTTCAACCATTCCAGGGATTCTCATCAGTTTGCCAGCTGCCTCTCTTTCTGATATTTTCGGGAGAAAGAAATTCCTGTTCATATCGGGCTTTCTCTTTGCTTCAGCTCCTTTTCTTTATATATTAATAACCGCGTGGTGGCAGCTTATTCTGGTTAGGTTTTATCATGGATTTGCAACAGCAATTTTTGTTCCAGTCGCTGAAGCGTCAATAGCTGAATTGTTTCCAACGAAACGAGGCGAACGCATATCTCTTTTTTCTTCAGCGACATATGTGGGAAGAGTAGTTGCACCAGCCTTAGGAGGATACATCCTGTTCGCTACTGTTAACAATTTTCACATGCTTTACTTAGCTGTGGCTGTGGCTGGCTTGACTGCGCTAATCATGGTTTTACCATTCTTAGGTGAAAGAAAACAATCAATGGATATTCAGCAAACCTATGCTAAAGATACAATTAGGAAAATGTTTAGGGGATGGCGAACAATCACGGATAATCATGACGTTTTAATGGTCAGTTTTGTCCAAGCAAGTTTATACTATGCTTATGGCTCTGCAGAATTCTTTTTAGCTGGTTATCTGCCAGAAGTTGCAAAATTAAACGAGTTTTCCACAGGCATCATCATTACAAGCATAATTGGGGTTGCAATTTTCGCAAGACCTTACATGGGTAGAGTTTCAGATAAGATTGGAAGACGAATCCCAATTGCAGTTGGCTGTATGATTTCTGCTATGCCACTACTTGCAATTCCATTTGTCGTTGATTTTTGGATCCTCCTTTTGTTAGCTATATTTTACGGGTTTGGTTTTGCAACAGTGACAGCTTCCACACCAGCTTTAATGACTGAGCTTACACCCAAGGAATTTGTTGGTACATCCATGGGATTTCTTGACACAACAATGGATGTTGGACAAACACTTGGACCAATAATCAGCGGATTCATTCTTGCAACAAATTTGCAATACCGTGGAGTCTTTCCTTCACTCACGGTCTTACTGCTACTTTCATGTACAATCTTCATTATTGCTAGTGTTACCAGAACAAAGTCAAAACGTAATGTTTGATTTTATGGAAAATTTTAAGCATTTTTTATGCGACTGTAAATTGGAGCTGTTTTCTCCAAAAAAACTTATTTTGGCTGTTTTATTTTCTGCAATTATGTCTACATTAACATGTTTTCTCAAAGCAAATCACTTAACTATTTCAACATTGTTGTGGAAAGAGTTTATATAACAAAACCCTAAATGTAGCGTCTACTTTAGCGAATAAACACTAAAATTGTGAAGCGCAAGAAAAGTGATACGATGAAGTGTCCCTATTGCAGGTCAGAAAACCTCAAAACCCTTGAGACAAGGGATTCCCCAGACAACACTGTTAGGAGACGAAAAGAATGTGCAGATTGTGGAAAGCGCTTCACAACTTACGAGTATGTGGAAACCGTGGAGCTTATGGTTAAGAAAAAGGATGGCAGAATTGAACGCTTCGACTTAAACAAAATCATCCGTGGTTTACAGAAGGCTTGTGAAAAAAGACCTGTAACAATGGAGCAAATCCACGAATTAGCAGAGCAGGTAAGACAGGATTTGATGCTCCACGGCAAAGAGGAAATTACTTCACGTGAAATAGGTGATTTGGTCATGAAATATCTGAAAAATTTGGATAGAATAGCCTACATCCGTTTCGCTTCAGTTTACCGCCAATTCGAAGAACCAGAAGACTTTAAACGCATAATCCAAGAGGTGAGAAAATGAAATTTGTACGAAAACGTGATGGAAGATTAGAACCCTTCGACCAACAACGCATAACAAATGCCATTTGGAAAGCTGCCAAGGCAGTTGGCGGAAAAGACCGTGAACAAGCTAAAAAAATAAGCGATCAAGTTGTGACTGAACTTAATAGGCGGTTTGGTGAAGATGGCGTTCCAACAGTTGAGGAAATTCAGGACATTGTTGAAAAAATGCTCATTGAAAATGGACGTGCAAGAACAGCTAAGGCATATATCCTCTACAGAAAGCAGCATCAAGACATGCGGGAGTTAGCCGCGCTTCTAAGCTCAGCAGATCTTGTAGACCAGTATTTGGAAATTGAGGATTGGCGTGTTCGCGAAAACTCCAACATGAGTTATTCACTGCAAGGTTTGAACAATTATCTTTCATCAACAATCATAGCAAAATATTGGATTACACGAATTTATCCACCTAACATTGCGGAAGCACACTTTTCTGGAGATTTACATATTCACAATTTAGGTGTTTTAGGACCCTACTGCGTCGGCTGGGACCTACGAGACTTACTGCTTTCAGGATTCGGCGGCGTGTCTGGAAAGATTGAAAGCAAACCCGCAAAGCATTTTAGAACAGCCCTTGGACAAGTAGTTAACTTCTTCTACACGCTTCAAGGCGAAGCCGCAGGTGCCCAAGCTTTCAGCAACTTTGACACTTACTTGGCGCCTTTCATACGCTATGATAGATTAAGTCAGAAAGAAGTGGAACAGGCACTTCAAGAATTCTTCTTCAACATGAATGTGCCAACCCGTGTAGGCTTCCAGACGCCATTCACAAATGTTACTTTGGATTTGAAAATTCCAGATTTTATGAAGAATGAACCGGTCATTTTGGGTGGAAAAGAAACTGGTGAAACCTTCGGGGATATGCAAGCGGAAATGGAAATGTTCGACACTGCTTATGCGGATGTGATGGACCAAGGTGACTCTAAAAACAGGGTCTTCACTTTTCCAATACCAACATACAACATAACAAAAGATTTCGATTGGGACGTGCCAATAGTCCAGAGGATATTTGAAGTCACAGCTAAATATGGTGTGCCTTACTTCTCGAACTTCATAAACAGTGACATGAAACCTGAAGACGTCAGAAGCATGTGTTGCCGCTTGAGAATAGATAATAGGGAACTTCACAAACGTGGCGGAGGCTTGTTTGGAGCAAACCCGCTAACAGGTTCAATAGGCGTCGTTACATTAAACCTTCCAAGAACAGGTTATTTAGCCAAGGATGAAGACGAATTTTTCGAGCGCCTAGAAGCGCTGATGGAAATCGCTAAGGACAGCTTAGAAATAAAGCGGAAAGGACTTGAAAACTTTACAGAAAATGGCTTATACCCATACTCCAGGCGTTATCTGCACCACATTAAAGATGGCTTTGGAAAATATTGGAAGAACCACTTCTCAACAATAGGCTTGATAGGCATGAACGAAGCAATACTGAACCTTTTAGGCTGCAGCATAGCTTCGCCAGAAGGCTTACAATTCGCCGAAAAAGTGTTAAGCTTCATGCGCAAGAAACTTGCAGATTTCCAGGAAGAAACTGGAAACATATACAATCTAGAAGCCACACCTGCAGAAGGCACATCTTATAGACTTGCAAAGATTGACAAGGCAAGATACCCTGACATAATTGTGGCTAATGAGAAGCACTTAACGAAGAATGCTCACCCCTTCTACACGAATTCTTCACAGTTGCCAGTGGATTATGATGGTGACTTGTTTGAAGCTTTAGAGCATCAGGAAAAGCTTCAGCCACTTTACACTGGCGGCACAGTTTTTCACATTTACTTAGGCGAACGGCTTTATTCATGGGAGTCCGCAGCAGAAATCATAAAGCGAGTAACTTGGAACTCGCAATTACCATACTTCACGCTTACACCCACATTCAGCATATGCCCAACACACGGCTACGTCAACGGCGAACACAAACAATGCCCAACATGCGGAGCAAAATGCGAAGTTTACTCACGAGTAGTCGGCTATTTAAGGCCGGTTGATCAGTGGAATGACGGGAAACAAGCGGAATTTGCCATACGCAAAACATTTGACAAGTCTGTGGTCACAGCAACCGCAACAGAAATAGTGGCTTAAGTGAAACGCAAATGAAGTTCAGCGGCATACAAAAAACAAGTCTCATAGACTATCCCCACAAGATAGCCTCTGTGCTTTTCACGCCAGGCTGTAATCTGCGTTGTCCCTTCTGCCATAACTGGCGAATAGTAATAGACCCAAAACCACCTTTTTTGCAAGAAGAAGCCGCATTGAAGATTCTTGAAAGCCGTAAAAAATATGTCGACGCTATCGTGATTACTGGTGGAGAGCCAACTATTCACAAGGAAGTCCCAAAGTTTTTGAAAAAACTGAAGGATAAAGGATTTAAGGTAAAGCTTGATACAAACGGGTTTTATCCGCAAGTACTTGAAGAATGCTTGGCATACGTGGATTATGTTGCACTGGACGTGAAAACTTCTTTGGAAAAATACCCACATTTAGGAGCTAAAGATACAACACCACTGTTGCAAAGCATTGAAATGTTAAAAACTGGAAAGGTGGAATATGAGTTTAGGACAACCGTTGTTCCAAGTTTTGTTGACGCAGAAGACATAAGCAGAATAGGCGAACTAGCAAAAGGCGCAAAAGTTTTTGCCCTACAACAATTTGTTCCAGAAGACACTCTAGACAAAAACTTTAGTATAGTTAAGCCATACTCATCAGAAGTAATTGCGAAGTTTGCTGATGGCATAAAGGAATTTGCTGAAAAAACAATATTACGCATTTAAATTAATCAAACTGTAATAGCGCATGCTATTTAAGTGCAAAGCGTAAAGTTTAAACGTTTAATGTTTCGTTAAAGTTTCGAATGTTCTCACACTTGAGGTTTACGATTTGAGTATTAAAGAAGAAAGCATTGAAGAGCGCAAAGCAAAGGTGTTAATAAAGTCAAGAGGATATAAACTTTTAAAAAAAGAGAAACATAAAGATGCTATCAGCTACATTGTTGAAATTCCAAAAGAGAAGCAAAAAGCTCTTTTATGGTGTGTTCCAGAAGAGGCCACAGTAGGCATAACATCCATAAATCGCATGCAAAAAGCCATGAAAGAAGCAGAAATGGAAAAAGGAATCATGATTACAAGCGGCAGATACACGCACGCAGTTAAGCAAAGCGCTAAAAAGAAGAACATAGAACTTCTACCAAGAACATTTCCCGCATTTGACATTTTCGAACACAAACTCGTTCCCAAACATGAAATCTTAACGGAAGAAGAAAAGAAGCAACTTTTAACACAATATAAAGTTCAGCCATACCAGCTTCCACAAATTAAGGCTTCAGACCCAGCAGTAAAAGCCATAGACGCCAAACCAGGAGACATACTGCGCGTCATCAGAAAAAGCGCCACTGCAGGAATACATATAGCATACCGATACGTTGTAGAATAGAAAATTCAAGTCTAACTAGTTTCCATAGCTTTCTGATATATCATAAACAAATCTGCCAAGATGCTTTTCCAGACGTTTATATTCATTTAGCAATTTTTTACCCAAAACAGTAAGTCTCGCGCCTCCTCCACCAGATTTGCCGCCTCTGTATGTTTCTATTATTGGTTCTCCAAGGTTTTTCTCTACTCTTTGAATATAGCTCCAGACATAACGGTATGACATGCCAAGTTTTTCAGCAGTTTTTGATAAGGATTTTTCTTTTTCAATTTTTTCCAGAATTTGAGCACCACCTTTGCCTAATACTGGTTTTCCTTCGCATTCCAGCCAGATTTTAAAAGAGGGCATACGCTTTTTGTGAGCTGACATTTCGTTTAGTGTTATAATTGCGTTAGGTTTATAAATATAGTTCGATATGAAAGACAGAACATATCGCTATCGAAGGAAGGGTTAATAATCGCAAGCAACATAAACGTGCCTACAAATAGAGTGTTGATTGCATTGTTTTTTGGATTTCTCATGGGAATCGCAGCGGGTTTAATAGGTGTAGGTGGAGGAGAATTCAGAATTCCAATATTGCTTTATGTTTTGGGGCTTCCAGTTATCACTGCAATAGCGGTGAACCTTCTAGTAGGTCTTTTAACAGTCATAACATCCTTTCTAAGACGATTCCAATTGGGATTATTGAACGAGCACGTGACAAATGTTGCCTTGGTTATGTCATTGGGCTCAATTGTAGGGGGCTATTTTGGAGCATTGCTAACTGGAAAAATTCCAGAAAAGCCCTTGAAGAAGGTGTTATCGATTTTTCTTGTCGTTATTGGATTGAAGATAGGACTTGAACCATTTATCCACATGCCGGTTTTGTTCCAGTTCACTTTAGGTTTTACAGAAGAAGTGGTTCTGGCAACTTCGGTTGGCATTTTTATAGGTTTCATCTCTGGTTTGCTTGGTGTTGCTGGAGGAGAGTTCAGGATCCCAGCATTAATTTATCTGTTTAATTTAGACATAATTGTTGCAGGGACAACAAGTTTGCTTGTTTCCATACCTACTGTCAGTATGGGCTTCACAAAGCACCGTCAAATGAGACATATAAACAAAGATGCCACAATTATTGCCGTAATGATGGGGGCAAGTTCAATTTTAGGCGCATTAATTGGAGCATCTTACGCTGGCATAGTTGATAAGGATATTCTCAAAGTATTACTGGGCATTATCTTAATTTTGGCTACGGTGAGAATGGTTACAAAACCCTAATTAAAAAGAAATTGGAATTTCTGGCAGATTTTTTTGAGCAATGTCTAAGTTCCTCATCATCACGCATTTTATAACGAACTGAAGAGTGACCAATTTTGTTCAATGTCGAAAACTTGCCACAAGAAGTGTTTTTTAATGGTTGATATATGTCGCTCAAAGTTTTTGGCTATTTCGCCAAGGATAGAAGAGGCTTTCTGTATGTGCTCCAATGTCTAAAGCCGCAACTAGTGGGCAAGTACCTTCAAAAGTTCAGTTTTCTCTTAATCACTCATAACTTACGCCTCATAACATATTCACTGTGTCACTTTCATGCATCAGAGCAGAATTTGCAGCCTAATAAGGCAATTCAGTCACGCCACTCTCAGATTCAGATTTTCTTATTAGCCAACTCATAAAGAATTACTAGGGCTTCGCCTAATGGCATATTCAGCTTTGTAGCCAATTCCGCAGGCGTTATTTCTGGTTTTTCATGAAGAATAACATCTCTGATGTAAGCTTTATGGTGTGGATACATGACAAGTGTGTGAACTGTTTCGACGAGCATTTGCCAAAGTTTTTCTTTGGAATATTCTTCAAGACTCATACACATCAATAATATGTTATGCAAATGTTGGTTATTCAATTTACTTTTTACAAATCAATCTAATGTTGAGAATTTGAAGCTGCTAATCCAGTGTACAACAGTCAGGTATGGCTTCAAAGATTTTATTCAATTTGCCAAGTATGGATGCAGAAACAAGGACTCGAATCGAAATGTCTTTTCTTAACAGCTTCGAAAACAGCCCTTTTCTCGACTCCCATTAACGATTACATTTTTCATTAATGCTACATAGAAACTTTTCTTACGCTAACCTGATGGCAAAGTTTATTTTAGGCGATTGTTTTTATGCTTCAAACTCTGAAGGATGCTGTGATGATTAAGGCTGTAGTCTTTGATCTTGATGGAACACTTGCAAGTTTCAACGTGGATTATAAGGCAATTAGGGCTGAGGTTAAAGACTTTCTAGTTAAAAGGGGTTTGCCTGCTTCAGTCTTATCACTAAATGAGAGCATATTTGAAATGTTGAAGAAAGCAGAGATTTTCATGAAAAATAATGGCGAATCAACAAAAGCTATAAGCGAAATTCGAAATAAGGCTTTGGCAATAGCTGAGAAATACGAGTTGGAGGCTGCTAAAACTACAAGTTTACTTCCAGGCGTTCTGGAAACATTAAAGGCTTTGAAAAAGATGAACATGAAGATTGGTTTGTGCACAATTAACAGTGAAAAATCAACAAATTACATTCTAAGACGTTTTGGAATAGCAGAATTTTTTGACACTGTAACTCCTAGAAACAATGTGAAGTATGTAAAACCTAGCACGGAGCATCTTGAAACTACTTTGAAAGGTTTAGAGGTTAAACCAGAAGAGGCTATGGTTGTCGGCGATGGCATCACAGACATGAAATGTGCAAGAGAATTGAAGGCAATTGCTGTAGGCTTACCTGTTGGATTTTCTTCCCCAAAAGAACTAATCAATGCGGGAGCAAACTATCTTGTAACTTCAATAACAGATCTACCAACACTAATAGAATACATGAATGAAACATCAGAAGTAACGGAGTAACAGTTTTTTCTTATTCTACACAGAACAACCGTTACTAGTGCTGTCAACACAAGTAAAGAAAAGATTAGATTTGTTGGTAACTCGGATATTGTTCTGATATCTTGTACTACAATAGGTGGACTGTCCATGGTTAGTATTACCAGATTGTAGTCATCTAGGGCAATCCAATCATTTTGAACACCATTAGGTGGCTGTGAAGCAATAGCAGAATATTGCGGGAATGTTCCATTATAGTAGTAATAAAGCGTATTACCTTTACAGAAACCCCATAGAGTCTCACCATCTGAAAGGAAGAAGTTCATAGCGCCATAATCAACATGACTTATGTCCGTCACAGCCTTGGTTATTCCCAATGTAGCGTTCCAACTGCTTTCTTCAATGCATTTTATTATGTATAACATGTAGAGGTCAGAATCTATTATGTCTGAGTCGTCCCAATTATCTCCGACAGTGGGAGGATTCTCAGCCAAGTATTCAGTCCCTATAAGATTCTTTAAAGCAGTCTTAGACAAACCTCCATTATGTCCAAATGCCCACCATTTTCCACCTTTATAGCGTATAAATGGATGAGGATTTGGAATGTTTCTCGCGCCTGATGTTGCCAGCCTAACATGACCGATGCCAATGCGTGCACCGTTTTTAGCCAGTTCTTTCGCAGCTACAGTGAAATTATAATCAATGTTTGCTGGCAATTTGCCTCTCATGACTACTGGTTCGCTACCATTGTAATAAGCTAATCCCCATCCATTATAGTTGCTAGCTCCAAGATTTTTCAAAGAATAGGATGCGTTTATCAAATGGTCAAGGACAACAGCTTCTGGCAAAGAATATGCAATCATTCCCCACAAACGGCACTGGTGAGACCCAGAATACTGTGGAAGCCAGTTTGCCAATATAACGTAGAGTGTAAATGGTGAAATAGAAACTAGTAGGCAATATAGAATAAACGTTAACACCAGTATCCGCATGTTGATAAAATTAACGTGTTTTCCATTTTTATAGATTACGTAAAGAACTTACAGTCAAACAATCTCGCTAAATAGTACAACTTGTAACATTTTCTCTAAGTACCAAAGTAAGAGAAGAAAATGCCTCTTGATTTTATACGGGTTTAAAGTAGTATCTTGTCCAATGCGGCCATTCTTGTTTTGCTTCGCACGTTTCAAAATCCATCCTCAATTCCATGCCCACTTTTATCTGTTCTAGCGGTACGCCTCTAATCATTCCTGGAATTCTGATACCTTTTTCAAGTTGAACTATACCCACGGCGTATGGCGTCATTTCTTGAAATTGTGTAGGCGCTACATGAATTATCGTGTATGTTAACAGTTTTCCTTTTCTCGGAAGTTCAATCCATTCAAACTCTTTTGAAAAACAGCTGTCACATAATGGTCTTGGTGGAAGATGCACTTTTCCGCATTTTCTGCATTTTCCACCTAAAAGTTTTCCTTGCAGTGTATGCTTGTAGAATTGTTCTATTGTGAAAGGTGCTGTTTGCTCACCCATGGTTATGCTCCCCTATAAATATGAACTGTGGCAGTTGCGCCAGAACCACCTACATTATGCGTCAAGCCTATTGCAGCATTTTTCACTTGTCTTTTACTAGCTTGACCTGTCAACTGTAAATATATTTCATAGGCTTGTGCTGTTCCCGTGGCCCCAACTGGATGACCCTTCGCTTTTAAACCTCCACTTGTGTTTACTGGGATATTTCCTCCAAGCTTTGTTTCTCCACTTTCAACCAGTTTTCCACCTTCGCCAGCTTTGCAAAAGCCCAAATCTTCATAAGCTATTATCTCAGCTATTGTGAAGCAATCATGCACTTCTGCCACGTCAATTTCTTCTGGCTTAACATCAGCAAGTTCATAGGCTTTTTTAGCAGCTAGTTTCGCTGCTGCAAGCGACGTAAAACTTTCTCTCTCATACAAGCCGATTGTGTCGCTTGCTTGTCCACTGCCAATTATATGTACTGGTGTGTCGGTATATTTTTTGGCTAATTCTGGCTTCGTTAGAATTAAACAACTTGCGCCATCTGTAATTAGTGAGCAATCATAAAGTTTAAGCGGCCAAGCTATTATGCGAGACGCTAACGCGTTTTCGAGAGTTATTTCCTTCTGCATATGAGCTTTCGGATTTAGACTTCCATGGAAATGATTCTTCACTGCAACTGTGGCTAACTGCTTTTCAGTTGTGCCATAAGCATGCATGTGAGCAGTAGCCATTAATGCATAAAGTCCCGGAAAAGTTATGCCATCCCATTGCTCGAAGGGATAATCTGAAGCCATAGCTAAATACTCTGTAACTTCCGCGGTGGTTCTATGCGTCATTTTCTCGACACCGCCAACCATAACAACATCGCATAAGCCGGAAAGAACTGCATAAATTCCAGCTCTTAAGGCAGCTCCAGAGGAGCTACATGCAGCTTCCACTCGTGTGGCTGGAATATGCACAAGTCCAGCCCAATCAGCCATTGTTGCACCAGTGTGCCCCTGATGCTCATAGGATTCACCCATGTGTCCAACAAAGAGAGCTTGAATGTCTTTTTTCGGATTTAGTTTTGGACAGCGGTCATAAGCCTCTTTAACGGCTTCCGTAAAAATTTCCCTCGCATAAAAGCCTTCCAGTCTTCCAAATTTTGACAAACCAGCAGAAACAATTGAAACAAGAGGTTTTCCCTTCAAAGCCAATCCTCTTCAGAGTTCATGATTATTGTGGAAAGTCGAATAATATTTAAACAAGTATTTAAGTTTCTTCAACGTTTCAACGAGTTTTCCACGAAAGTTTTATTTAAACAAGACTTTTACAATAATAGTTCTCTTAAAATAAAAAAGGAAGGAGAAAAATGAGTGATGTTGCAATTGTCGGCGTTGGATGTGTTGGCTTTCTACCAATAACACCAGAGCTGTCATACAAAGAGTTAATGTATGAAACTGCTGTCAAGGCTTATGAAGATGCGGGAATTAATCCACGAAAAGACGTTGACGTCTTCGTTACATGCGCTGAAGACTACTTGGAAGGTTTCAGCATTTTTGACGAGTTCGTCCCAGATCAATTAGGCGCTGCACTACGTCATCTATTTACGGTTTCTGGCGATGGAATGCTTGGACTTGCAACCGCCTATATGCTTATAAAAACTGGACACTTTGACACGGTTGTTGTTGAAGCTCACAGCAAAGCCTCAGACATACTCACGTACATGGACATTGTTCAGTTTGGTTTAGACCCTATATTCAATAGACCTTTAGGCGGACACCCATACTACGTTGCAGGAATGGAAATGAACCGTTACATGCACGACACGGGAACAACACCAGAGCAATGTGCACAAGTAGTGGTGAAAAACAGGAAAAACGCCATAAGCAACCCCTATGCAGCATATGGTGCAAACGTTACAACAGACCAAGTCTTATGCTCTGACGCATGCTTTTTTCCCTTGAAAAAACTTGAGATAAGCAAACCTGCAGATGGCTGTGTTGTAATGGTCTTAGCTTCGGAAAACATTACCCGAAAACTAACGGACAATCCCGTTTGGGTTAAGGGTGTGGGATGGTGTACAGAAACCCCAAACTTGGAAACAAGAGACTGGTCGCGTGCAGTTTATACAGAAATAGCAGCTGAAATGGCGTACAAAAGTGCAAAAATAAGTAATCCATGGAAAGAAATCGATTTTGCAGAAATCCACGACTTGTTCGCTTACAAGGAACTTCAACACATGGAAGCACTAAAATTCTGCAATTATGGGCAAGCTGGAAAACTGGTAGAAGATGGCATCACCGCGTTGGACGGGGAGTTCCCAATAAACCCCTCAGGAGGCTTACTTGGAATGGGATACGGTCTCGAAGCTTCAGGAATGCAGAAACTTCTCGAAGTAGTTCTACAGTTGAGAGGAGAAGCAGGTTCAAGACAAATTCCGGAAGCTGAAGTCGGCTTGGCGCAAACTTGGCGTGGAATACCAACAGCAACAGGAGCAGTGGCTATTTTGAGCAATTCTGAGTAAGGTGAACATGAAATGTTTGGAAAGAAAAGAGTCGCAATAGTTGGAGCAGGTGTAACACTCTTCAGGCGAAACATCAAAGAAACAGGTAAAGAACTCTCTTACGAAGCAGTAAAAATGGCACTTAATACGGCAGGAATGGAACTTAAAGACATGCAGAGCGTAGTCATGGGCTCAGCACCAGATGCCTTCGACGGAGTTCACATGAAAGGCGAGTACTTAGCCGACGGGGCTGGAGCACACTGCAAACCTTACACTAGAGTTTTCGTTGGCGGCGGAACAGGAGTTTTCACTCCGCTAGCCGGTTGGTGGCATGTGGCTTCCGGACAATTTGACACTTGTCTTGTCGTTTGCGAAGAAAAGATGTCATCATGTTATCCACATCCACAATTCGCTTTCACAACAATATTTGACCCTATCCTAGAGCGCCCAGTAGGCATGAACCTGATTTGGATATTCGCATTAGAAATGAACCGTTACATGCACAAACACAACCTGAAAAAGGAAGACATAGCCCTAGTTTCAGTAAAGAACAAAAGAAACGCCCTTGACAATCCAATTGCTCAGTTGGCTGCGGAAATAACAGTCGAAGATGTGCTGAAATCTGAGATTATGGCTTGGCCAGTTCAACGTTTAGATGTTAGCCCCACAAGCGATGGTGCTGCAGCTTTAATATTGGCATCAGAAGATGTTGCAAAAGAAGTTACCGATAATCCCGTTTGGATTGACGGCGTAGGCTGGTGCATCGACTCTACACAATGGACAAACCGTGACTTATACTATCCTGATTATGTTGAGTATGCAGCTCGAATGGCATACAAAATGGCTGGAATTAGAAACCCACCAAAAGAAATTGACGTAGCAGAACCGTACGACCCATTTGACTATAAGGAACTTCACCACATAGAAGGTCTATTATTATGTAAGAAAGGCGAAGCTCCAAAACTGACAAGAGAGGGCGTGACTCAAAGAGACGGTGACCTACCCACTTGTCCATCCGGAGGATTACTAGGATGTGGCAACCCAATTGCAGCGGCAGGCCTGATGAAAGTAAGCGAAATCTTCTGGCAACTACGTGGCGAAGCAGGAAAAAGACAAGTCCCATGCGACCCAAGAACTGGGGTTGCCCAAGCATGGGGTGACTTGATGCAGTATGGCTCAGTAATTGTTTTGAGACGCTAAAGGAGGATGTGAAATGAGCGCAAAAATAAAACATTTTCCTGGAGAAGAGGTTGAAACCAAAGACATTAGAGAAGGAAAAATTCCCACGGAAAAGTTTAGACCTAAAGCAAAATTTGCATGGAGTGCTGGTGTAGCCATAAGCAAGTTTCTTGATGAATTAAAAAATGGGAAGATAATTGCTACGACATGCAAAAAATGTGGACGCATCATGGTTCCGCCGAGAATTTATTGTGAAAAGTGCTACAAACCAACTGATGGCTGGGCATACGTAAAAGACACAGGCGTAATAAATACGTTCTCAGTGTCATTTCTCGCTGCAGATGCATCTAGACTAAAAGAACCTATAATTGTGGCGATAATAAACTTAGAGGGGGCTTCTGAAGGCATGGGAATAGTTCATAGAATCGAAGAAGTTAAGGACTGGAAAAAAGTCAAAATAGGCATGAAAGTTAAAGCCGTGTGGAAACCACCAAAGGAAAGAACTGGCGCAATAACTGACATTAAATATTTCAAAACAATGGAGGAGATTTAACTATGAGCTTAGAAAAGATAACTAACCCGTTATATACACGCCATTGGATAGGGAACATGGAAGCAGACTATGTTTACACGTTAGGAGTTGCTGGCGAACGATTCTTCAAAGAAATAAAAGAAAATGGTAAAATAATGGGCGCAAAATGTCCACGTTGCGGAATAACTTATGTTCCGCCAAGAATGTATTGCGAAAAGTGCTTTGCGAAACTGGAAGAATGGGTTGATATTGGCAAAAAAGGTGTAGTTCACACGTTTTCAGTAGTTACAGTCAATGTTGATGGTTCAAAACTTGATAAACCAGCCATATACGCACTAATAACATTTGAGGGCACCTGCGGTGGATTAATCCACAAAATAGAAAAAACAGACACGGTCTACATAGGCATGGAAGTAGAAGCAGTTTTCAAACCGCCAAGAGAAAGAAAAGCCTCAATAAACGACATAGCATATTTCAAGCCAACAAAATAAAATTCCAGTTTTTTCTTTTTATTATTTAGATTAAAATAAAACTTGATTTTCAACATCGGAAAGCCGCTTGTTTTAACCGATAAGAAAATATCTTTTTAGGTTTGGATACTCATATGTTAGCCAAAAAATCCAGTTAACCAAAGGAGGAAGACGAAAAGTAATGTTTAACGAGAAAAAGATTGAGGAACTTAGGCGGGAACGTGAACGTTGGGAAAAGACTACGCTGCCAAAGTGGTTAGGGCAATGTCCAGAATGCAAAAGCGAATTCAAAAATCATTCTGGAATGACGATAAAGCGGCTTTACACGCTTGAAGACATCGAAGATTTGGATTATATGCGTGATTTGGGTTTTCCAGGTGAATATCCTTTCACTCGAGGCATTCATGCTACAATGTATCGTGGACGATTATGGACTATGCGCATGTTTGCTGGCTTTGGAACAGCCGCTGACACTAACAAACGATTTAAGTACTTGCTTAAGGAAGGAGAGTCGGGCTTAAGTACAGCTTTTGATTACCCAACGATTATGGGTTACGATTCAGATCATCCAATGGCAAAAGGCGAGGTAGGCGTGTGCGGAGTCGCAATCTCTTCGCTGCAAGACATGGAAAGTCTTTTAGACGGCATACCTTTAGATAAAGTTACAACGTCTATGACCATAAACGGGCCAGCACCAATACTCTTAGCAATGTATGTGGCAGTCGGTGACAAACAAGGCGTGCTAAGAGACAAAATTGGCGGAACCACACAAAACGACAACCTCAAAGAATACTTCGCTCAGAAACTTTGCATTTTTCCGCCAAAGTCATCAGTTAAATTAACAACTGACGTTATCGAGTATTGCGCAAGGCATCTGCCAAAATGGAATCCTGTTAGCATAAGTGGATACCACATCCGCGAGGCAGGCGCAACAGCACTTCAAGAATTAGCATTTACACTTTACGATGGTATAACTTACGTTGAATCTACATTAGAAAGAGGTTTGAAAGTGGACGAGTTTGCGCATCGCTTATCCTTCTTCTTCGCTTCTCACAATGACTTTTTTGAAGAAATAGCGAAGTTCCGCGCAGCCAGAAGACTTTGGGCAAGAATCATGAAAGAACGCTTCAAATCGAAAAATCCAAGGTCTATGTGGATGCGAATGCACGTTCAAACTTCAGGATGCACATTAACAGCGCAGCAGTCACTGAACAATATTGTACGCACGACAATCCAAGCTCTAGCGGCAGTTTTAGGCGGAACACAATCATTACATACAAACTCATTTGACGAAGCCTTGTGCTTGCCAACCGAAGAATCCGTCAGAGTAGCCCTACGAACCCAACAGATAATTGCCTACGAAAGCGGAGTAGCCAACACGGTTGATCCGCTTGGCGGTTCATACTATGTGGAAGAATTAACAAAAGAGATGGAAGAAAAAGCCATGGAATACATCCAAAAAATCGATGATATGGGCGGCGCCATCGCAGCAATAGAAAAAGGATTCTTCCAAAAAGAAATAGCGGACAGCGCTTATAAATATCAAAAAGAAATAGACGAGAAAAAACGCATTATCGTCGGCTGCAATGAATACACGATAGAAGAGGATAAGTATCCTATCGAGCTTTTACGTGTTGACCCAAAAGTTGAAAAGGAACAAGTTGCTAGACTGCAAAAACTAAAAAGGGAACGAGACAACAAAAAGGTAAAAGCAATGCTTGAAAAACTACACTACGCTGCAGAAAAGGACGAGAACCTAATGCCCACCATAATAGAAGCAGTAAAAGTTTACGTAACACTTGGCGAAATCACAGATGTGCTTCGAAAAGTTTACGGAGAATATAAAGAACTAATCATAATCTAGGAGTGCGAAGCAAAATGCAAAGTAAGAAGAAAATTAGGGTTTTGATAGCTAAGCCAGGACTTGACAGCCACGATAGAGGCGCCAAAGTTGTAGCCCGAGCTTTAAGAGATGCAGGAATGGAAGTAATCTATACCGGATTAAGGCAGACACCTGAACAGATTGTTGAAACAGCATTACAGGAAGACGTAGATGTTATTGGACTAAGCATCCTTTCAGGCGCACATAAAGCACTATTCCCAAGAATAATAGAGCTGCTAAAAAAGAAGGGCTTAACAGACGTGATGGTCTTCGCTGGAGGAATAATACCAGAAGAAGACGTTGCCGAACTAAAGAAAATGGGAATTAGAGAGATTTTTGGACCGGGAACCCCAACAGAGAAAATAATAGATTATGTACGGGAAAATGTTCAAAAATAGCTTAGAGTGCAAGAAAATTGTCTAAAAATGACGAACTAGTCAAAGGCATTCTGAGTGGAGACCGCAGAAGCATAGCAAAAGCAATAACAATCGTTGAGAATGATACAGCAGAAGCGCATAAACTAATTGCCACTATTTATCCGCATACGGGAAAGGCTCACATAATAGGATTAACTGGAGCTGGCGGTTCAGGAAAAAGCACACTTATCGAAAAAATTGCACGTGAATATAGAAAACGAGACAAAACGGTGGGCATTGTTGCGGTTGACCCTACAAGTCCATTCACTGGCGGAGCATTTTTAGGCGACAGAATCCGCATGCAGGAGTTAAGCACTGATGCAGGAATCTTCATCAGAAGCATGGCGACACGTAACTATGCTGGAGGAATAGCTAAGGCAACAAAAGACGCTGTTAAAATTTTGGATGCAGCAGGCAAAGACGTAATCATCGTCGAGACCGTTGGGGCAGGACAGTCAGAAGTTGAAGTAATGAAAGTGGCTCAAACAATAATTGTCATTCATGCACCAGGTTTAGGAGACGAAATTCAAGCTATAAAAGCGGGGTTAATGGAAATCGCTGACATTTTTGTCGTTAACAAGGCGGATAGGGAAAATGCTGACAAAGCAGTTATTGACATTCAAGCGATGCTTCAATTAAACAGTACGAAAAAAGCGTGGAGACCTCCAGTTCTTAAAACAGTGGCTTTAACGGGCGAAGGTTTGCCTCAGCTTATGGAAGCTTTGGAAAAGCATAAAGATTTCTTATTGCGAGAGTCTAAATTGGAAAGAAAAATAGAAAAAGTTGAAGCTGAATTCTTAGAGGCACTTGAAGAAAAAATAACTAATGTAATATTAGAAGAACTTAAAGAAGACGGAAAATTCAAGGAGCTTTTGAAGCAAATTATTGAAAGAAAAATTGATCCAGTATCAGCTGCTGAAAAACTCCTGAACGAGAAATTTAAAAAACAACATTAAAAGAAGTGGAAATTATTGTCAAAACTTGAGAAGGGACTTGTACAGGTTTATACAGGGAATGGGAAAGGTAAAACTACTGCTGCTTTTGGACTTGCGTTAAGAGCTATAGGCAGAGGATTGAAAGTATACATAATTCAGTTCATTAAGGGCGGCTTTGACTATGGTGAGCTTTATGTTATAGATAAACTTCCAAATCTTCAACTGAAAGCCTTTGGCAGAGGTAAATTTATAACTCAAAAACCACCTGCGCAAGAAGATATTAAACTGGCTGAAGAAGCATTTCAGCTAGCCAAAGAAGTTGTCAAGAGGGGGCAATATGACATGGTAATTTTAGACGAAATTAATGCCGCTTTAAACTTGAAATTGATAAGCCTTGAGGAAGTTTTAGAATTAATTAAGAATAAGCCAGAACATGTTGAACTTGTTTTAACAGGACGCAACGCACCGCAAAGAATCATTGAGGCTGCTGACTTAGTTACAGAAATGACAGAAATTAGACATCCTTTCAACAAGGGATTCCAAGCAAGAAAAGGAATAGAATATTAAGCAAATGGAAACATAAAAATGTCAAAAACTGAAAACGAAAAAGATGAAAAAAAGTTTTCAGACGTGCTTAAAATATCATGGGTGAAATCGTCTCTAATTCTAGGAGCTGTAATAATCACCATAAGCATAATTATACTCTTCCTTATGAAATACTTCAACTTCGGCAGCTCCCAACTGTTTTCTGACACTAAGGCTTTCGTTAATGAATATGGGCTTGTCGGGATTTTTTTCGCAACCATATTAGCCGGAACAATAATCCCATTAGGAAGCCTTGCGTTGGTTGCGGCTGCAGCACTTTTGGGAGTACCTCCGCTTCCTTTAGTCTTGGTTGCCACAACTGGATTTACAATAGGCATGATTATTAATTACGTATTAGCTTGCAAGTTAGGCAGACCCTTCGTTATAAAAAAGCTATCACCAGAAAAACTAGAGGAAATTTCGGGTTTGTGGGGAAAATGGGGTTGGATTCTATACACGATATTTGGGTTGATTCCAGTTTTGCCCGTTGAGTTCCTCTCACTTATTTGTGGATTGCTGAAAACACGGTTGGATATTTTTCTGATTTTATCGTTTATTCCACGCTTCATAGTTTTTGCAATTTTAGCTTATTTCGGAGAATACGCTGGTGTTTGGATGGGAATAGCATAGTGTCAAATAACTTAACTAGTCTCTAACGTAACAAAACGCAAAAGAACCATAAACATCGTAACCGCCTTGTTTATTTTCTGATCGGCGACGGAATTGCTATCAATGTTTGAGTTCGATGTACGCCCTTAATTCGTTGAATGTGTTCAATGATCGCTCCCAAATCATTAACCTTAGTAAACTCGGCATACACTACAACGTCAAATTGTCCAGCAACAGCATGTGCTTTCTTGACGCCTTCGATTTTCAAAGTGACTTCGGCAACTTGCCAAATCATGCCAGGCTTTGCATTTATCAAAATATAGGCTTCCACAATGTATTCCTCTATGCATAGATTCTGTTGGTTTAAATATAAAAATCTGAAAATATTCACTTACAAAAGATTATGCTTATAGTTGCATCAGCAACATTTTTCTTTAACTGATATCACAATTAATATGGAGACATGCATCACGGTTAAATTTGACGTGAGTGATGGGGTTTCAGCGGGTATAGGGTTAGCCATGGGATTGACGATGGCGCAGTATATTTCTCAAGCCATGAAGCCTCAAGGAAAAAAAGAAGTTATTGTATGCTTGAAATGTGGTTTTAGGAATTCTGTTGAAAACAAGTTTTGTGGACAATGCGGCAAGGCATTATATCCTTCTTCGCCAACCCAATGTCCAAGATGTGGCAACTTTGTACCTTTAAATAACTATTGTGGAAGATGTGGATACCTGCTTAGAAAAACGGAAACAAAAAAGAAAAGGAGAAAATAATGGTTTTTAGCCTAGTTTTTCGCCGCAGTTGCCACAGAATTTTGTTCCGACAGGATTTTTTGTGTTGCATTTTGGACAGGTAATTTCTGCTCCAGTCGCCGTTGCCGGCTGGGTAAGTGGAGCGCCGCAATTTCCGCAGAACTTCATTCCAGCTGGATTTTCAGTTTTGCATTTTGGACATGTAACCTTCGGTGTTGGCATCAAACTTGCACCGCAGTTTCCGCAGAATTTGGTTCCGACAGGGTTTTTTGCGCCACAGTTTGGACAGATTACAACTTGCTGAGCTTGTTGAGCTTGAGCTTGCTGCATTTGCTGAGCCATCATGTAAGGCATGGTTAAGCCCATTCCAGCGCCTAAACCTGCAGCAGCTGCACCGCCACCTTCAGAACCTTTAAGTTCAGTTGCTGTTTCCTTCATGTATTGCATCATCATGGCTTGAGCGCCCATTCCAGAAGCGAATCTTCTTGCTTCCTCTGGAATCTTGACGCCTTCGAATACGCAGTCTATGACTTTCAAGCCAACTCTTGCGGCTTCGTCGCTTATTTTTAATGTTACCTTATCTGTTGTTGCGTCAACGTTCTTTACAACTGTGAAAATGTCATGGCTGCCGAACTCGTTTATTATGCGTTCGTTTATGAAACCTCTAATATAATTTTCAACGTCTCTTGAAGTGCTTGCTCCACGGTTGCCGAAGAATTCTACAACGAAAAGTTTTGGATCTTCAACCTTATAAAGCATGTAGCCGAAAAATCCAAGTTCAGCTTGATATTTTATGTCGCCACTAGGTGCAGAATAAGCCGTACCGCCAAAGTTTGCTCTAAACTGGCTGTTGCTAACAAAAACAACTTCACACTCGAAAATGTCGCCTATTATGCGTAATGCTTTCAAGGCACCTGTCAAAAGTGGAATATTATTACTTGTAATAGTGTGTCTTCCAGGTCCAAAAACATCATAAGCTTTACCATCACGGAAGAAAACAGCCCATTGATTCTCTTTAACTATAACTTGGCTTCCGTATTTTAATGAAAGTTTAGGAAATCTGTAAGCTATGTCTTCTGCTCCAGCATAGTCCCATGCAACTTTTTCAATAACAGGCATCCTAGCCTATACCTCCAAGGGTCTAAACTTTTTCTTTCTTTCATCCCATTTAGACTCAAAACCAAGTATTAAGGATTTAATGTTTCTAGCCTTTGCTTGTGCATCAGTCCAATTTTCAGCTTGACTATCACTGTAAAGTTCTTCAATTGCCGCGATTAATGTTTGGATATCCTGGTTTAGAGCTTTATCATAATCGAATACCCGAGTTAATTCAGTTTCTCTTATGTGTCCCTTCCTATCCATTAAACCCGCGTAGCCATAATCCGCTCTGTTAACTTTTTCGGCGACTCTGTCCATTATTTGTATTACTTTTTTGAAGTCGTCATTTGCTTTTCCAGCGTTTATTGCTGCGAGATAGATCTCTTCCCATTTATGGCGTAAGCTTCTGAAGTCAGCATAATATAAGTCTCGAAGTTTTTTATCTAGTTCTCGCAGGTCTTCTTTTGTTGCATATCCTAAGCCGAACACGTTTTGGATTTTTGCAAGTAATCCTTGTTTATCTTTCACTTTTTCTAATGTGTCTTTTTCAGACATTTTTCAACTTCCTATTTGATTTTGAATAGGGGTCTTCCTCCCCCTAAAACTTTGCCCTCACAACCGTCTACGGCTATAACGTAATTTTCTCCCTTCAACGTATAATGCACAAACCAAACAGGTGCATGTACAAGCTCCGCTTCTCCAAGAACCACATTTGTGCTGCATGTTTCAAGCGTATCCACTTTGCCGCTTGCGATAAGGCGTTCTTTGGCTTCAACTTCAGTTCTTATTTTTGCTTTAGCCTCTTCCTCATTGAGTTCAATGTTAAGGAATTCAGCATCAGGAGAAAGCTTACCAACGTCGAAGGGAATTTTCCTCGCAGCTGGCACATCATAATAATTTATTTCACTAATCATTGTTCGCCTAGCTAATGTTGGCCAAATGTAAGTGTTCGAAAATGAATACGAAACCCTTTGAGGTTTCCTGTCTTTTTGTTGCGTCTCAGCATAAGCCTTAGCTCCTGCGAGAACCAGTTTCCCAAATTTTTTCAGTCCACTTGCTCTTTTGTCAGTAACAGCTTCCTCTGCCTGATGGATTTCACTCATGATTCCTGAACCTGTTACGCCTCTTAGAAATGTGTTTGTGTTTGCTGGGCAAACCCAGAAAGGAACATAGCGGAGTTTCACGTTTGTTATTGACGCTTCTTTTGAGACACCTACTCTGAATAAGCCTTTATCCATGTATTTTTGAGCTGCTTCAACTGCTTGTTGAGCGAAGAGCCGATTCTCTAACATGCTGTGCCGTTTTATTTCTTCTCTGGTAGCAACAGCTATAGTGAAACCACAATATCGGCATGTAATTATCAAGTCTTCTTGTGTCACACTAAGTGGAGCACCGCATCTTGTACAATTTGCGGGTGGAGGCTGTGTGGGCTGTGGAGTGGGAGGAGGTGAGGATTGGAGAGTTGTTTGCGATTGAATTGTTGGTGCCGAAGGCATTGTAGGCAGTGTTGGAATTGGCGGCAGTGCTTTTGTTTCCGTATGACTCTTGAAGGCTTGAGGATTTTTGGCAGATGCCAAAATAGTGTCTTCAATAATAAACCATGCTTCTTCATTATCATCTCTTATACCAGAAACAATAAAGTCGTCTGGAACACCTTTCACGCTTATGGTTTCTTTTGCTCCAAACATTCCGGACTTTTTGTACTCAATTAGAAAGCTTGTTTCTCCTGTGAGCACACGTTCTATTTTATAGCCCTGCTTTTCCATGCTCGATTTCAACTTTTCCAATAAGGCTTTAATTTCGACACCAAGTCCTTGGTAACGAGCCATATGTTATTCACCATGTCTAGAATCTTCTCGTTCCCTGAGATGCTTGTCTCGCCTCATCACTGTATCTTCGATTCCAAACTTCTTCAAGATTGTTGCCACATCTTGGACAAGCTTTCACTGGTTCAGATAGTGGCTGCATTATAAAGCCACAACCACCATATTGACTAAGACATTCAATAATATAAGGAAAGTTAATCATAGGCTTCACCTCATGTGTCAAATCAGGTCTACCTTGAACAGCTGCAACTCCTTTCACTTTTACTTCTAATTCAGTAAACGGGTCTGACCTTGAATATTGTGGAATGTCTATCTGGAAAGGCTGTTCATAATGTTGCCCTTTAGCTAATTGAACTGGACCTCCAATTGGGATTTTTCTTGTTTCAAGTGGTGAACTGGAATTGAAGCTGCTGAAACCTTTTTTCCATTTAACTTTTCTATTGCCGCCAAATTCCAACCTAAACTCGGTGATTGACATGTCCTCTAGGGGATCTATAACCATTCGACCAGTGAGTTTATCTGTATATTCATATGCGACTTCATCTAGTTTTAGCTCTATATTTGCTTTTGGTGCAGAAAATTTTTTAAATAATCCCATTTTCAAGCTTCCTGTAGGCAAAACATATTATTGCCTCAGCTAGGCTTTAAAATTTGTGAAACAATACGCTGTAGCATTTTGTATTAACAATTTCTTAAAAATCAATTGAAGAGCATCATTTATTTTAAGCTATAATTAGCGGATACATTTCTTTTGTCACAAATTCCAAATATCTTTCTTTATCAGCTAAATTGAAAATAGTAACAGATGCATCGCGTGTTACGCCAACAACATAACCGTACTCCTTAGACCTTGCCACCACATACCATAAGTCGCCGTGCTTACAATAATCTTCGAAAAGTGAAGTATTTATCAAATCTGGTCCATAAAGTGACAATTTATTCACATTTGGAATGTCAACATTGTCGAAAAAGGTTATTTTCGTGTCTTCTGGATTCTTTAAATGAAATTCTCTAAGGGTTTCGGGAGGAATTCGAGCTTCAACTATGCCGCCTATCTTCTCGAAGATAATTTCGCTCAGTTTATTTG
>CAZAXN010000027.1:0-77456 GCA_964489195.1 uncultured Candidatus Bathyarchaeia archaeon | reverse complement strand
GATATATGCGCCAATTCGTGTTGCCATAGCATGAATAGGAAGTTGCACCTTAGCCTTAGTCCAAGGAGTCAAATATATCTCTCAAAAGATTTTTGAAAAGCACTATTTCCAGAACAAATTGAAAGGGGAATCGTGAAAGTTTCGAAGTATACAGTTTACATCATTGGATTTTTTGTGATAGTTTCTTTTTTAGGCTTTGACCTTTCATAGTGATTATTGGGTTGGGCGCCTTCAGCATTACCATAAGCTTCGCAACAAGCACCACAATCCAAAACTTTGATTCAGGAATACTTGTTCAAGTAGACAAAACCTTTCAAATTGGAGATGAAATAAAAGTTTTAAATTTTGAAGTAAAGATGGTGAAAACAAGCATACGAACAGCAGTTCTCGAAAACAGCAAAGGCCACGCATCAAATTAACCTTAGGCTAAGGCTAAACTTGCAAGCATAACACAATTCAAATTTAAGGCTTGATAACTATAACTATTTTGCCAACGGCAAGCTCACAGATCTTCCTAATTCCCCTCCTGCCCGGTTCATATCTTACCTTCACAAGCTTCAACTCTTCCAAACGCCGAATCTGCTCACTAACATACGGTTCACTAAAATCCAGTTTCTCAGCAATTGTAGAAACATCATGAGGCTGCTCCGAAATCAACTGCAATATCTTGAAACTCGCTGAAGTCAGAGCATCAGCCATCTTCAAAGCCTCTTCACCCGTCACCACAACCTCCTTTAAACGCATCACGACACCAAAAGCAATAAACTGAGGAGAACTTAATAAGATTTGCTAGAAACGATTAATATAACTAAAAAGAAATATTTAGCAACAGATGATCACCGCAAAACACACAAAAATCTTTTTCGCCCTCGAACCCAAAAATCAAAACATTAATTAGTGATAAACCCTCAAAACAATAGAAGCCGCAAATCAGTTTAGACGAGATTGGAAAGAGAAGATGTTCCAAATGCAAATTGTTGTCCTCCTTCATTGACCATTATATGGAATATAATATAATCGAATGTATAAGTGTCCAAAATGTGGAATCTGGATCGAATAATTCGTGGATCAAGCTTGATAAGTGATTTCGTAATCCACAAGATTGAAGTTTCTGGTAGTAATGTCTAACAAAAAATAATTGGAGCGTATTTCAAGGTCACTTTTAAGATTTCCGAGGAAAACATAGCGCTTAAGCAATTTTGGACAAACGGTCGAATGTTGCAATAAAGCAGAAATTTTTTGTTACCACATTTAAACCAAGTCTTAGAATACTGCTTATTAGTCTCAACTAAACACGCGGCAATAGTTGCGACTAATAAGCAAAAATAACCACCAACAACAACGCAAAACAAAGCCATAGTGCTAAATTGCTACAACAATTGCCGTGTGTTTTGTCGTAACAAAAAGAGCCGTAGACCATTTGTCAACGTTATTAATGCTTGAGCACTTTTTCTTCTCTGTGTGTCTCCTTGAGGGGAGGAAGCCAGCGCAGATTGGCTATTTCTTTTTGCCAGTCAGGCTTCTCAGCCATCTCCATAAGCTCTAATGTTCTCTCATTAATTTTCATCCATTCACGATTTTCAGCAAGCCAAAGCTTCATCGTCGCTACAGCCCAACGACTCAAATCTTTGTCTCCTCGTATAGCCTTAATCCACTTCACCTTTACCTTCGGAGTCAGCAAATGAAAAATATAGTTGAACAACTGCTCCATAAGCATAACGTCAGTAACATCTCCAGCCTGCTGGACACCCCATATAGCCAACCAATTAAAAGCAGCCACAACTTCACTCTCCAGACCAGCAGAAACCAAGTAACTCCACTTCTCAAACACAAGCGGCAAAAGATGCCTCCACCTCTCGGCAATACTCCTCAAATTGATTCGTCGATCCATAGTCAAGACTAATGTCAAAAACCCTTTCAGAGTAAGCTGATACTGCTTGATCGTTTTGCCAGTTCTGGCTTTTCCCTTCGGCTCAGCCTTCAACAACCCTTTCTGCGCCAAGGCTGAGGGTGCCTGATGCGCTATGAAACTGCTTATCCTTATCTCCCTCAAATGCTTAGTCAACTCATACTCTGTTGTTGGACCGTTTTCCGCTATCCACCTTAAAACTTCGAGTTGTTTTTCTGAAATGTTAAATGACATTGTTTAACCGCCTTCTATATCTATGTGTAACCATATCTATTTCAAGATATAGATATTTATAACACTTTCTATATCTATAAAACAGAATAGATATGGAGCGTGAACAGAACTGCAAGAAACAATAATGGAAATAGTAACAGCTTACCAAGCAAGCCAACCAGACAGCCTCGTAGTCGTAATCCCAAAAAGAGTCAGAGAAAAACTCAAAATAACAAAAGGAAAACGCTTCATCGTCAAAATAGACGAAAAAGACAGAATAATCTACGAACCAGTCAAAAAGGAGGCTAACACCCATGCCTAAAACAACAAAAACCCACCTATCACCACTACAACTCTACCAACATATATTCTGCAAAAACTGCCAAACCCGCTGCAACCCAACAGAAAAACGCTTCCAAAACTGCATACTCACACTAATCGCAGACGAACTCGCACGCACAAGACAACTACTCCAACAACACACCCAACACCAAGCATGGTAACTGCGTGAAAACCATGAAAAACTGCCCACACCAAAAAACAGACAACAAAGGCCTCATAAACTGCACAAAAGGCGACAGCCACATAGGACTATGCCAAAACCCATGCCCCTATGAAACTACCACTTCCGCAACTGAACACGAATGTAGCACGTTAGCGAATCAGCGGTTTTCAAAGGCTGTTCTCAGAAAGCGCCGTGGAAAAAGCTCCGTTCATCCAGCTTCAAACGTGCTACATCTTGTCATAGAAGCCGATGGAGTTGAGTAATATGCATACGAGTGTTTATGTTTGGCGTGATTTGGCGCCTTTGGTTCGTAGGTTTTGTCGTGAGCATGGTGTTGGTTTTAATAAGGTTGTTAATCGTGCTGTTTCGGCTTTTTTGGGTGCTTGTGACGCTGACGAATTGAGGCTTAGGGCGAGGCTTGCGGTGTTGTTGAAGGAAGAGGCTGAGTTGCGGCGTGTTTCTGTTTGCATGTTAAGGAGCGGTTCCTACTTGCCTGGTTATGTGCAGCGTGTTTTGCGTGAGCCTGGACGCAGCCTTTCACATTTGCCTGATGCTCAGCGTCCTTTGAAGGCTTTAAACCCGAAAGAAGAGCGTGTTTTTCGCAGGATAGCCACAAGACGGGAGCAGATTGCCCAGGAAATAGCTGAGATTCAGGAGCAGCTTTTGGCTAGTGTTAAGCCTTTTCGCCTTAAGCCAGACACGCATAGGCGTTCACGGTCATGTCGACATGGCAAAAACATGAAGAAAGGAGGTGAAAACGCGAATGCCTGTTAAAAGGTTAGGTCGCCCGCCGTTCCTAAGCGTCAACGAAGTTGAAGACAGCGACGTTTTCGTTATCGCTGAACCGCCCTATCTTGTGGATGCTGAACACAGCAAGTATGGTCGCGAACGCTACCGCATCGTCATCAAAAAACCTGATGACCGCGAGTTTGGCTTGCGTACATGGACGCTGAACACTACGACGTCGAATAGGCTGTTGGATGCTTTCGGCGAAGACGAGAAGCTCTGGGTAGGCAAACGGATCCGCATACGCAAACATGCAGAGTTTGTTCTTGGAAAACAAAAGTTCGTGTTGTACGGCGAGCCTTACGTGGATCCGCAGAAGCCCTTAGAGGTTGAACAGTAATGACCAAAATTGAACTAATAGGCCGGCGCTGTCCCAGCTGCGGTCACGATAATCCACCATCCCACTTTTTTATTTGCCAAAAATGCGGACATGGAAATATCGAAAACACAGATGATTGTCAAATTATAACAAAACTTGGAAAAACAAAAGAAAATGGAAAGGCACAGTCGACATGACAGAAACCCAGAAAGACTTTCACTGCCTACAATGCGGTTCAGAAAGGCTGTACAAAGATGGGCTTCGTTATTTGAAAGATGGTTCAAGTGTTCAAAGATGGTTATGCAAAGCATGTGGCTACCGCTTCACCCAAAGAAAAGCATTACAAGAAAATTTGAGCGGGTCAATAAATACCGCTTCCAACATACTTTCTAACTGCCAAGGGCGCTATGACCCTAAAACGCGAGCACCCTCCGCCAACAAGGCGGTGCAAACTTTGGTCGAAGTGGAAACCCGAACACAAAAGCCCCAGCGGGAGGGGACACAGGACGAAGCGACTATCAAGGGCAAAATCATCGAATTTCATTGGTGGATGCTGAAACAGGGATATGATGAAAGCACAGCGAAACACTGGGCCTACCTGCTCAAGCGTCTCACTGACTTAGGTGTCAACCTTCAGAACTCGGAATCTATCAAAGAGACCTTGGCCAAAAACAAATGGAGCGACGGTTATAAGGCCAATTTCATTGAGGCCTATACCGCTTTTCTTGAAATGGAAGGAAAAGTCTGGAACCCACCTAAATACAAGAGACCTCAGAAACTAACTTTCATTCCTACAGAAACAGAGATTGATCAACTGATCGCCGCTGCGGGCAAAATAACAGGTGCTTTTCTCCAGGGGCTAAAAGACACAGGAGCAGATCCTGGAGAACTTGTAAGGGCAAGATGGATCGATTTGGACAAGGAAACAAAAACTCTGAAAATCAATTTCCCAGTGAAAGGCCATAACGCAAGAATCGTAAGAGTCTCAGATGGGTTCCTAAACAGGATAATGAGCTTTCCGAAGACATCTGAGACTATCTTCAATCGCAAACGCATGTGTGCCAATTTCTGGGCTCAGCGAAAGAGGATAGCAAGGAAACTGCAGAACCCGCGAATTTTGGAAATTCACTTTACGACTTTCAGACACTGGAAAGGAACAATGGAATACCACAGGACCAAAGACATAGTTTATGTTCAGAAACTCCTTGGGCATAAGTCTCTTCAAAGCACAATGGTCTACATCGACTACGAAAAAGCCTGCTTCGGAACACCAAACAACGAGAAATTCTACAGCAAAATAGCCACAAACGTCGGCGAAGCCGCCGCGCTTATAGAGGATGGATGGGAATACGTAACCGGAGAGTACATGGACGGCGGCAAGATATTCCGAAAGCGAAAGTGAATTGTTCAATGCAAACTCCATGGAATAGCAAAATATTCTCTAGAACAAACCTCTATATAATTAAATCATAGAAGATTTTATTTTCACTAAAAAACTAACATAACGACAAAGGTGAAAGACAAATGCTAGTTGGCTTAATCTCTGACACACATGATAACTTGCCCATGATAGAAAAAGCCGTGAAAAAGTTAAATGAAGAAAAGGTTGATCTTGTGCTTCATGCTGGAGACTATGTTGCCCCCTTCGTCATTCCAAAGTTTAAGAATTTAAAAGTGAAATTGATCGGTGTCTTCGGGAATAATGATGGAGACCGCGAATTGCTAAAAAAGAGATTCAGTGAATACGATAACTTGGAAGTGAGAGGAAACTTTGCTGCTGTAAAGGTTGATAACTTGAAAATTGCTTTATTGCATGGAAGCGAAGAAGAATTGTTAAAGGCATTAATCGATGGCGAAGGCTTCGATGTTATAGTCTATGGGCACGTACATAAGGCAGAATTTTATCGTAAAGGTAAAACTTTAATTGTGAACCCTGGCGAGGTATGCGGATACTTAAGTGGTAAATCAACCCTTGCATTGTTCGACACGGTTAAAGGTGAAGTCAAAATAGTTGAGCTTTAAGCATAGAAAACATTTGTACTGGCATATTTTTTAAAGAGATTTTTCTTTTCAAGTGATTGAACTCCAATTATGAATATGTTTAACTTTTAAGTAGACCATGTTACTTGAGAAAGAATTTAGAATGTCTGTGTTTTGCGTTTTGAGAAGTTTTTAGAAGAAGTCTAAATCTGTTAAGAAGAATTTGTCACCGTAGGTTTCTTTGAATGATGCATCAAGCGTTAATGGTTTAGCCATTAATACTGAATGACTTCTCTTCTCAACCATGTAGCCATTAGATTTGTAAACTTGCAGTAAATCATTGTCTAGCACAGCCTGATCCATGATAAGGTCTTTTGCTTTTGCTTCTACAAGCTCTATCAATCTATTCTTCTGTTTAGCGCTTAATGCAACAAGTTCTCTGATCCATGTAGCCTTAGACCATGTTCCGCCTACGTTGCTTCTAAAAATCACATATCCATCATCTTCGATAATGCAATCTCTACTTCCAAAGTAGCCAGTCTTCTTTAACATTTCCATATAGGCTTTGTCTCGCACAACAAAACCTGTCTTGTCTTTCATAAAGTCGCCATAAACTTTCAGAAGTCTATCAAAATCAAGTTTTTCTCTTCTCTGTTCTGCAACAGCTTTAGTTTTCTTCTTGCTTAACACTTTATATGCACTTGGTCTTTCAAACAAATCCATGTAGCCTAGTTTCTGATACATTGCATATGCACCCAAAGTGTGGCTGGTGCACAAAAACGAGAAGCGGTAATTCTTTCCTCTAAAATACTCATGTACCTTATTCATTAATGCTGTAGAAATTCCCTTTCTAACATGACTTGGTAATGTGGCAACACCATAGATGCCGCCAACATACTCTACTTTTCCATCTAAGGTTCGTGTAGCTAAATCCATAACGCCAACATGACTAATTACATGTTCATTTTCCACAGCGCAAAAACCTACAGGACTATTTCTTAATCTTGGATCAATTTTAATAAGCTTCTCATATGTTCTTGGATTAAATGGCCAACCGAACGCATTATCCAACAAGGGCAGAAGTGTCTCTTTTGATTCAATTTCTTTATAGGTTAAAATTTCCATTCGCACTTACTCCGTTGCATACACCTTCGTTGACATCTTGGGTTTTTTCCATTCTTCTCTCAAAATACCATATAGGTCAGTATCCGCCCAATTTCCTTCTGCGTCCCATAACGCTTTACGCATTGTTCCTTCTTTCCTGAAACCTGCTTTCTTTAATGCACGTTGTGAAGCTATGTTTCTTGCATCAATCACGGCTTGTATTCGTATTATGTCCCGTGAGAGAAACAAATAGTTTGACAATATTTGGATTGTTTCAGTTGCGTACCCCTTGTTTCTTTCGGTTGGAATAATTGCAAAACCTATTTCTATCCATCCAAAATTGGGTGCACAAACATAATGGACTGCCCATCCGATTTTTGTTCCATTTTTCTTTTCTATTATGAAGTCAACCCATTCTGTCTGGTAAAGTCTTTGTTTAACTATTCGCTTTTCAAGTTGATCTCTAGAAATTTGGTCTGGAAAATGTTGGTATCCTCCTGCAAAATTTACGTCACTAAGCCACTGCGCTAATAGGGCACATCTTCTTTTTCTGTTAGTCTTAGATTGATTCTTTTGCCTTCAAGCATAAAATGTCAGAAATTGAAGTGCAACTGTACGTATTTATTCTTTGTTATATGGTTGTCTTTTCTGGTTTGCCAGCTTGAATAGCTCTATTAATTCATCGTCGTTTGCTCCGTTTCTCATTGGTGTTAAAATATCTATTAGATTGTCATTCCTCATTAAGCATGGCTTAAGTTTTCCATCGCTTGTGATGCGTAAACGTGTGCAATGCATGCAAAACGTGTTATTTTCTGTTGGATGCACAATTTCAACTGTGGCGTTTGGCAAATAATAGATAGGGCGGTTTTGCATTAATCTTCTAGTTTCAATTTTTACTGCCTTTTCCTTTAACATGGCTTCATATTCGTCTAAAGGCTTGTGATATGTTGAATAGTACTCTTTGCTTATGTTTAATGGTTCAAGTTCTATTAGTTGTAAAATTGTTTTTGTTTCACTTGCGAAATCTATCATATCAGTGACTGCATGGTCATTTATGCCCTTCAAAACAAGCATGTTGATTTTAACTGGGAATAATCCAGCTTCAACAGAAGCCTTAATACCGTTCAATACATCTTCGACTTTGCCGCCAGTTATCTTGTTATAGACGTTGGCCATTATTGATGAAAGGCTAATGTTCACCCGCTTCAGGCCGTTCACATGCAGTTCTTTTGCCAAAAATGCAAGCATTGTTCCATTTGTGGTCATTGAGAGGTCTCTTAAGCCGTTTATAGAGGATATTCCCTTAACTATTTCTATGATGTCTTTGCGCATAAGTGGTTCTCCGCCCGTCAACTTAACCTTTGAAATGCCTAGTTCAACAGCTATTCTTGCAATGCGGATGATTTCATCTGAAGTCATTTCTATTGATACATTTTTAGTGTTATTCTCCTCGCCTTCCATGTGACAGTATGAACAATGTAAATTGCAACGTTGCGTTACTACCATTCGCAAGTTGAGAAGTGGGCGTCTAAAGCTGTCAATAAGCACCATCGTTATTCCCGTGCATGCCTAACGATATGAGCCGTCTCGGGCAATATAAGCTTTTCAATACAGAGCTTCACGGCATCTGGAGAGCCAGGAATACAGAAAAAAACCTTGCCTTTCGCTACACCTGCAATAGCACGAGATAAAACTGCTGCAGAACCTATTGCTTTGAAGCTTAAACTTCTAAAAACTTCACCGAAACCAGGAAGAATTTTTTGTAAAAAGGGTGAAACCGTTTCGATAGTAATGTCAGATGGGGCTATGCCAGTGCCACCGCAAAAAATAACAGCATCTAAATCTGGAGAAGCTAAAGCTTGATGTATGCTTTCTTCAATTAATGTTTTGTCGTCTGGAATTAGCTTTCTAAAGGCTATTAATTGTCCAGCATTTCTTATTAATGCTTCAGTTATATCTCCAGAAATGTCTTCTATCTTTTCGCCTTTCACCATCTTCTTATAACGAGATGTACTGACAGTGAATATTCCAAATCTCAAGCTTTTAGGTGCTTCAGCCTTATGTCTTCTTGTGCTGTCGCTCACCATGGCTAACCTCTTTGACTTTTTTTGTGACTCGAATATTTTCTATGACGGTGAAAGGATATTGTCCTTCAGCATCTTTTTCATACTGTTTAACCATATCCCAAACTGTTAAAAGCCCGACAGCAGTTGCGACTAGTGCCTCCATTTCAACTCCAGTCTGAGCTTTTGTCTTGACAGTGGAGGAAATTTGCACTTTGACCGTATTGAAAATTTTTGTTTCTATTTTCACATTTGTTAATGGTAATGGATGGCAAAGTGGAATCAATTCACTCGTTTTCTTAGCGGCTAAAATTCCAGCAATTTTTGCTGCGTATAAAGGGTCTCCCTTAGCAATTTTTTTCTCTTTGATCAAACGTACAGTTTCTGGTTTTAGCTTAATAGTTCCTGTTGCTGTTGCTTCTCGGAAGGTTCCTGATTTATCAGAAACATCAACCATCACCATAGTTTTTCATCTCCTAATTTTTTTCTGTTTTAAAATTTGACAGTGAAAGTTGTTTTCTTTCTATTTTATTTTCAAGTTTATTCTGAGTAGAAGCCTTGCTAGACAGAATTTCTAGGCTTTCTTCCTGAAATTTGCGTATAATCTGCTTCAGCTCATTCACATTCTTCTCCAAACCAGCTATGGCATTTCTGAAATCATCCATGCGACCTAAAACATACTTAATTAAAGGTTGAACTTCCCCCTCGGATCGTATGTTTATAATAGACCTCTTTGTTTCTGACGCTTTTCTGAAAGTAAGAATAGCGTCTATGAGCGGAGAAGGATTATCCTTAATTTCACGCATCAAAAAAAGAAAATCTGAACCATCTGCTGACGCTTTTCTAAGTTGCCCAAAAGCCAAGCGAGAATTTGCTAGTGGGTTAGGTGTCAATGTTTGAATCAGATTTTTGCACTTATACTTTATAGTAAACGCCTTTTCAAGCTTCAGGATAAGCATAAGCTCTTTGTTGTTTGTCGCCAAATCTGTTAGACGGCTAACGTAGTCGTCAGTTTTTCTAAGCAACTCTGATGTTGAAAACTTTTCAGAGAGCATTCCGCTGATCATGTTGCTTGTAATCTTTTGCAAAACTTCTTCAAATTCACTTATTTCATTAAAATCTTCCTTAATCAAAACTCTTACACCACTTGCCATATTGCTGCAATTTTAACCATCCATACATTTCTCACTTCTTCATTTTATAGTCTGATTTTTCCCATGTTTCAATCAAATTTTGCACAGCTTTAGCCTTTGAAGAATGTTCATCAAATCTGTATAAGTGGATTCTACCAAATACTTTATGCTGAAGAATACCTTCATCCTCTAGAATCTTCAAGTGCTTATCTACTGTATTATAGTTTACCCCAATTCTCCGAGCAATTTCAGAAACATTAAGTTCACTCATATACATCAAAACCTTTAGAATTTTCATTCGCAACGTCGAAGAAAAAACATTTTCTACATTCATGTCTTTTTCACGATTCTTCCTTTTCTAAGAAGGCATTTAATTCTTTTTCTAACTCGTTTGCTGAAATTTTGGGCAGATAAATAAGTGTTGATCTTCCACGAGAGTCCACTGCTGAAACTTCCGTTCTTAATATGCCCAAAACTGAAAGTGTCTTCAGATATTTCCAAAGTTGCGTGTGACTGTATGGTTTTACATTAAATTCTTCGCATACGATGGAATAGGCTTGTTCTGCATCCATGAGAGACATACATGCTTTTTCACTGTGTTTGAAAACTCTTGCAATGCCTAACAAAAACAGTTTTTCATGAAAGCTCAGTGATGCCAATTCGTCTTTGCGCATTATTGGAATTATGCTTGAAACAGCTTTTCGGACACATTCTGGTGTAACAGTATCCAAATTTTTAGCATCTGCATATTTTCCAGCACGCCATAGCAACTCAATGCCGAACCGGGCATTTCCACTTTCAGACGAGGCGAGTTCTGCAATAAGAATCACAGTGTCTCTTGGCACAGTTAATGGCTTAAAGGCAAGTGAAGTTCGGTCGTTAATAATGTCTATAAGCTGGCTTTTGGAATATTTTCCTAAATTAATTATATTAGACTGCAAAGAACTCCTTGTGCTAGCGTCTAATTTATCGATAACCTTCAAGTTGCGCAGAATGCATATGAGCGAAAGCCTTTGAGGTTTATCTTGCCTAATTTCCTGCAACCGCGTAAGTTTGTAAACAGCTTCTGAACCTTCCCTTTCAATGAGACTTTCAAACTCGTCTAAAGCTAAGATTACATAAGCGTTTTCCTCATCCAAGATTTGCAGCAGAATGCGCAAAAGCTCCTCTGCAGAATAACCTCTATTTGGGAAGTTTGGATGAAAAACAGAAACTACATGATGCAGAATTAGAAAGAGACTCCCACGATATTCACGGCAATTAACGTGCACATAATGAAGATTTACCCCAAGCTTATTAGTTTCTCGCGTAACATCTGCACCAAAAAGTTGAGAAAGCACAGTTTTGCCTGTTCCAACATCACCAGTTATAATGACTCTCTGAGCCATTTTTGCTGGAAACTGCAGGATAAAACTGAAAAACTCCATCAGTAAGTGTAATTCGCTATCTCTGTGAGGAAGCCTGCTGGGCACGTAAGTAATGTCAAGTTTCGCTTCGTCTTTGAACACACTGCGATATTGCGGCACCTTGTTAACCTCAATTAGATTAAATTATAAGCGAAGCTTTGTTATTCTTTTCCCTCATACGCTGTTTTGAATAAGGCAAATGGTTAAAATTGCTTGCTTATATACGATGTTTGCATTCTTGAAATCTTGGATGTGGAAACATGCGAAAACCAGTTTTAAATGGAATATTCATACCGCACATAACACCTTTCACGCATGAAGGCGAACTTGACCTCAAAGCTCTTAGAATCTGCGTAAAGTTTTGGTTGGAAAGTGGTGTTTCCGGGTTTGTGCCTTGCGGAAGCAACGGTGAAGCTCCATACCTTAATCGGCAAGAACGAATGAAGGTTATTGAGACTGTTGTGGATGAGGTTAATGGAAAAGCTCCAGTAATTGCTGAAACTGGAAGTATGAGCACTAAAGAAACTATCGAGTTTACAAAGGACGCTGAAGCCTTGGGTGCCGATGCAGCATTGATAGTTACGCCTTTTTACTTTAAGCCAGCAAACAGGGAAATGCAGGAGCATTACAGACTCATTTCTGAGGCTGTTGATATTCCCATAGTTGTTTACAACGTTCCAATATTCACTGGTTTAATGCTGGAAGTTGCTTTCATCCATCAGCTTATTTCTGAAAATAAAAAGATAATTGGGTTGAAAGATAGTAGCGGAAACATCGGTGCAATAACAGAAACCATAAGATTAGTTGGCGAAGAAATTTCAGTATTAGCTGGCACAGCAGACGTAACGTTACCAACATTGTTACTCGGAGGCAAAGGTGCAGTGCTTGCTGTAGCAAATGTATTCCCCAAACTCTGTACTCAACTATATGAAACCTTCAAAAGCGGCAAATACGAAGAGGCAAAAAGGCTTCAGATGCAAATAACTTTCGTCAATGAAATACTTGTAAAACGATATAATCAACTCTCAGCCATAAAAGAAGCACTGAAATTACTTGGGTTGCCAGCTGGCTATCCTCGAAAGCCAGCATTACCATTGGAAGATAAGGAAAAAGAAGTTATTCAAAACCTATTAAAGCAAATGGATGAACAATAAGTGGGTGAGGAATTTGATGTTTGTCCACACAAGCATTCGGACAAGCAATATGGACAAGTCAATTGACTTTTACACAAGGTTGATGGGGCTGAAACTCTTAAGTCGCCGTGAAATACCACAGAACAATGCTGAAATTGCGTTTCTCCAAGACGCTGAAGGGAAGGGTGCAAAACTTGAACTGACTTTTTATCGGAAACAGAAAAAGTTTATTCAAGCTGATTATGAAGAGCGTATTTTCGATCACATAGCCTTCGAAGTGAAAGACATGGAGAAGACTATTGCTTTGATGCGAAGAGAAAATGTGACAATAACAGATGAGCCTTTCAGGCTTGGTTCCTCTGGTCCATTTATAGCTTTTATAGAAGATCCTGATGGAACTTTAATTGAATTGATTGAGAGATAATATTCCAGTTAGGTTTGATGAACAAGGGAACAAAAGACTAATAAGTACATGCGCTTATTTTTATTGCAAAATGATTCCCAAATATTTCTTTCTAACAAAGGGCGTAGGCAAACATAAAGAACAATTGCAATCCTTCGAATTAGCCTTAAGAAGTGCAGGCATACAACACTGTAATATAGTAAACGTTTCAAGCATAGTTCCTCCAGGCTGCAAGCTTATTTCCAGAGAACGCGGATTAAAAATAATAAAGCCAGGCGAAATAACCTTTGTTGTTCTGGCTAGAAACTCAACCAATGAGCCGCATAGATTGATCGCAGCATCAATTGGTGTGGCGATTCCCTCAGGCAAGAACAATTATGGCTATCTTTCTGAACATCATTCTTTTGGGCAGACTGATGAGGTTGCAGGAGATTATGCGGAAGATTTAGCTGCTACAATGCTTGCCACAACCATGGGAATACAATTTGATCCGGAAACCGCTTGGGATGAAAGAAAACAATTATTCAAAACCAGTGGACTGATAATCAAAACAACTAACATTACACAGTCTGCAACTGGAGATAAAAATGGATTGTACACAACGGCTATCGCTGCTGCGGTCTTTGTGCCAAGCAAACTTCTAATTAAACGTTAAAGAGACAATAATACACGCTGATTCACCATTTTTTATTCCAAAACAATATTAACAGTTACTGTCAACGCTAAAGATGGTGAAACATGTGTCAGAAAAGTTCCGAACACCGATGATAATTGTGAATTTTAAAACATATTTAGAAGCTACTGGAAGAAAGGCTATTGAACTTGCAAGAAAGGCTGAAAAAGTAAGTGTGGAAACAAATGTTTACATTGCTGTTGCTCCCCAATTTGCAGACTTATCCGTGGTTGCAGATGCGGTGAAAATTCCAGTTTTCGCCCAACATATTGATCCAATAAGACCTGGAAGTTTTACTGGGCATGTGCTTGCAGAATCTGTAAAAGAATGTGGTGCAGCCGGAACAGTGATAAATCATTCCGAAAGGCAGCTTAAACTTTCAGACATTGATGAAATAATCCGAATAACACGGAATATAGGTTTGCTTTCTATTGTTTGCGCCAACAACCCAAGTATAAGCGCTGCAGTTGCCGCTCTTAAACCAGATATTTTAGCTATTGAGCCGCCAGAGCTTATTGGAACTGGTGTTGCTGTTTCAAAAGCAAAGCCTGAAGTTGTCACAGATACTGTTAAACTTGTTCGAAATTTTAATCCAAACGTTACTATCTTATGTGGAGCTGGAATAACCCATGGAGAAGACGTTGCTGTCGCTTTAAAACTTGGCACTCAAGGTGTGCTAGTTGCAAGTGGCATTGTTAAGGCGAAAGATCCATATAGGATTTTACATGAATTTGCAGATGCAATAAAATAGAGTGAGTTTGAAAGATCTTGAAAGTTGAAGCTGAATGTGCTGCATGTATCATGAATAGGGCTGCAGCAGAAGCCATAGAAGCAACAGCAAATCCTGCTTTGCGTTTCAGAGCTATGAATGAACTGTTGAGGTTGCTGAGTAAAGAGTTCAGGCCAACTGCTGTTCCCGCAGATTTGGGCACAAAGAGAGACCGCCTAATAAAGAGGATTACAGGTAATGTTGACCCATATGGGTGGAGTAAAAAAGTTAGCAATCAAAAAGCCTTAAAGCTTTTGCCTTATGTGCGAAAGCTTGTTGAAGAAGGCTATATGCAGCAAGACAGGTTCAAGATAGCATGCTTATGTGCAATTGTTGGCAACGTAATAGAGTTTGACATTCCCAGTCACAGGTTCTCGTTTAATGGCTTAAGAAAGCTTTTTAGAGAAGCTGGAAAAGACTTGGTTATCGATGATACAAGTAAGATATATGAATTGGTTAAAAAAGCGCATCATATTCTTTATTTGACTGATAATGCTGGCGAAATTGTTTTTGACACTTTGCTTGTTGAACAGTTGAAGAACATGGGGTTAACCATTACGGTCTGTGTTAAAGGTGAACCAATAATTAATGATGCGCTTCTAGAGGATGCTGAAGTTTCTGGGATGAGTAAAATCGCTGACAGGGTTATCACTACTGGCACAGATGCTGTTGGATTGGTTTTGAATGAAGTTTCAGCACAGTTTTTGGATGTTTACAACTCTGTTGATGTGGTTTTTGCAAAGGGAATGGGCTACGCCGAAACATTGACAGAATACAAATTGAAGAAGCCACATGTCCTTCTTTTTAGAACAAAATGTAATCCGGTAGCAAACTTTTTCAGCGTTCCTAAAGAAAGAAACGTTGCAAAGTTGATGGTATAAATGAAAATGCCCTCAATTATCTTGAAAGATGAAATGCTTTCTTGCTTTGATGAAGCAATAAAAAAGGAATGGATTATCACGAATGGTTTAGGCGGTTATGCTTCTTCTACAGTTTTAGGCATAAACACACGAAAATATCATGGACTGCTTGTTGCTGCTTTTCATCCTCCCGGAGGCCGTAGAGTATGCCTTGCAAAATTAGATGAAGAGATAAGCATAGGGAATAACACTTATCCGCTTGCTGCAAATGAGTTCCAGAATGGAATTTTCCCGCAAGGATACAAGTTCTTGAAAGAATTTTCAATTTCGCCTTTTCCCAAATACGTTTATTCAGTGCAGAATGTTAATGTGGAAAAAACTGTTTTTATGCTGTTTGAGAAAAATGCAGTTATAGCCATTTATAAGATTCAGAATCAGAGTGGTTTTAACATTAAAATTCGAATTTTCCCACTTGTAAACTGGAGACATTTTCACTCAGTCACCGATAGAAAGAACATCTCATGGATGTTTGCTGAGAAAGAGGACAACAAAGTTGGCGTAAGCCTTGGTGTTCCCGAGTCTATTCTGATAATGAAAGTTACGGGTGGACACTATCATCCTAATGGACGATGGATTGAAAAAATATACTATCGCGAAGAGGCTGAGCGTGGCGAGAGTTGCCTTGATGATTGTTACCAACTTGGATTTTTTGAAATGGATGCTAAAGCTGGCGAGAATGAAGATTTTGCCTTGATAACGGTTGCTGATGAAAAAGAGATTAATGCAAGGAAAATTCTTAGTGAAATGCCTGATACTGCATGTGATCTTGAAATCTTACATGAGCGAGAGATGAAACGCAGGGAAAATCTGTTAGCACAATTTTACCAAACGCATACAACTGTTCCCTTAAATGATTGGTTAAGTTGGATTATTTTGGCTACTGACATGTTTATAGTCAAAAATTTAAGCGGAATGCAAAAGTCCATTATTGCTGGTTATCATTGGTTTGAGACTTGGGGAAGAGACACATTTATTTCTTTACCTGGGTTGATGCTGGCGACTGGAAGATTTGAAGATGCTAGGCAAGTTTTCCTTACCTTTAAAAAACATTGCCAACAAGGCTTAATTCCAAACTTTATTCCAGACGATTCTGGACAACCAACCTATAATGCTGCAGATGCTCCTTTATGGTTCATTAATGCAGTGTTACAATACCTAAAAAACACAGGTGATTTTAATTTTGTTCGAGAACAGCTTTGGGCAATGTTAAGGACGGTTGTCGAAAACCATGTTAAGGGAACAAACTTTTCGCGCGTGAATAATGATTGCTTGCTTAGGCATGGTTCGCAATTAACATGGATGGATGCTGTAGTAGATGGTCATCCAGTCACGCCTAGAGATGGAATGGCTGTTGAAGTCCAAGCCTTATGGTATAATGCCTTAAAAACTATGGAACTTTTGGCCAGAAAGTTCAATGAAAAGAGTGAAGCAGAGAAATATCTGCAGATGGCTGAGAAGGCAAGAAAAAGCTTTGATGAAAAATTCTGGAACAGTGAGAAAAACTATCTGTTTGATGCTGTCAATGAACAAGTTAAAGATGATTCATTACGACCTAACCAAATCATTGCAGTTGCTCTGGATTTTGCTATGCTTGAAAAAAGCAAAAATGAGAAGATAGTTGACATTGTACATAATGAGCTTTCAACTCCTTATGGCTTGAGGACCTTAGCAAGGAACGACCCAAAATATGTAGGTACTTATGCGGGCGATAGAAGAAGCAGAGACAAAGCTTATCATAATGGTCCTGTTTGGCCTTGGCTGCAGGGTCCTTTTATAACAGCCTTTTTGAAAACGAAAGGTTATGCAGACTACAGACGTCAATATGCTCTGAAGAATTTTGTTTTACCATTGTTTACTGAACAAATTTTCAAAGTTGGGCTTGGGACTCTAAGCGAAATGTTCGATGGAGAACCACCGCATACATCTAAAGGATGCATTGCTCAAGCGTGGAGTATTGCTGAACCGTTAAGAGCCTATGTTGAGGATATTATCCAAATTAGACCTAAATTTGAAAAGGAAGTTTTGCATGGGTTAATGTGAAATAATTTTTCTGAGGCTTTCTGCTGCAGCTTCTGGCGTTACAGTGTTTATGTATACACCTGTGCTTTTTTCGAACCCAGCCCAAATTGCAAGTTTCGGATAAACTTCCAGATGCCAATGATAATGGTCGGAGGCATCACTGTTTATGGCTATGTGGAAACCATAATTGTATGGGGGATCATTAACTAACTGCTTTAATCCATTAAGACACACTTTCAGGGTTTTAGCAAAAACCTTCACTTCGGTCTGCGATAAACCAAGCAATGTAGCCTCATGTCTTTTTGGAAATATCCAGAATTCCATGGGATTGATGCTTGCATAAGGGGCAAGAACTACAAATTGTGGATTTTCAAGAATAAGCCGCGGTCCGTATGACTCTTTCTTAATGATTTCGCAGAAGATGCACTTCTTGTTTTCTTCCCAGAATTTCCTACTAGCCTTTAATTCATCTTTTATAATTTTCGGAGCAAATGGTGTTGCAATTATTTGGCTGTGTGCATGGGAAAGGGAAGCCCCGGCTTCCAAACCATGGTTGCGGAATATGGAAACATACTTTACATAAGGTTTTGCTGAAAGGGTTCGAAGTCTGTCAATATAGGCGTTTATGACATGAATTAACTGCGGCATTCTCGCATTTGCTGGATGCTCATTATGATTTGGTGATTCAACTAAAACTTCATGATGCCCCACAGCCAAAACTAAATCATTGCTTTTAGTAATTTGATTTTTGCTGATTCTGTTTTTGGGTGGTGTGAATGCAGGATAAAGATTTGGAATGCATCGAATTAGCCAATTTCTATGTCTATAGTCATCTTTGTCCTTTGTCTTCCTTATTCCTTTACTCTTTTTTAGGTAAACAAGAACCGCTGGCGGCGTCATGTGCTCATTGCTTGGACACATGGGGCAAAGGTCTGTTTTTGATTTTTGTCTTTCTTTTTTGGCGAAGTCTGTTGGTCTGCGTCCGCGTTCTGTCGCAATTACAACCCAGCGGTCGAGAAGATAATCCTTGCGCACTTCATTATAGCTCATTGTTCAACTTCCAGAGAAAATAAATTAATGCACATGGAATTTAGCATTTTCTAAAATTAACACGTTATTGACTGATTTTTAACTAGTGTATGTGTGTCCTCTTTTTTGTTATGCCAGCATTGCTATTGCAGTTATTGTGAAAGGTGCAATGAGGCTTAATGTGAAGCCACTTGAAAATGCCATTATAAGCGATTCAGAACCACTGTATCGAACGATTACTGGCAATGTTGTGTCCATGCTTGTTGCTCCACCGAAGGCTATTGGCGCGTACTTGTCAATCTTAACAGTTAGGGAAATCGTTGCTATCGTAAGTAGTTCCCTAAGAAAGTTAACTATGAAACCTAAAGCTCCAAACTCTACTCCAAACAATTGTCCAACTAAAGGTCCTGCTAGTGTGTACCAGCCATAACCTGCACTTATAGCCATTGAAGCAAAAACGTTAATGCGTAAAATTAATCCGCCAATCAAACCGCCTAAGATGCTGCCTAATGCAATGGAAAATGGGACGACCAAGATTTTCAGTCCAGCCTTTCTAAGTTTCGCCATTGCTTCTCTGTTAAGTCCAAAGGCTAATCCCATGAGGAACAGAAGCAAGATGAGGGAAAAGTCAAATAGATAGCCAGAAACCCAATTATTAGCAATGAGATTTCCAAAATTATTGTTTAAATAACCCGCAACAGCACCTAAAATAAGAGCTATCAAAATATATTTTATCATTCTAACTTCACTACTTTTCTAGCCAGTTTAACGAATGCTACACTGAAAAAGATAGATGATAACAGAATGATAATTGCATTAACCCCAATACTCTGCATGGAAGCCAACAAATCATTGTTCGAGCCTATGGTGAAGCCCATGGAAAAAATCAGCACAACAACAGCTGCAAATGTAACTTTACTCAAATCAAAATGTTGTTTTTCTCGTAATAGTAAACCTAGCAAGATTCCTATTATAAGCGAAATCATGAGGTTCAACATATCAAGCATAATTTTCACCTATCATTATCTTAAACTGGAAAGTATGTTAGCTTTCAGAATCAAAAGTTAAAAGTTTTAGTGTGTGCAGTTATGCTTCTTCGAAGAATTCTTCTGCCCTTGGCGGTGTTGGGCTTAAGCCTCTGCGTTCACGAATTTGCTTTATTATGTCTGCTTGCATTGACTCTGAAACAGGAGCCCATCGGCTAAACTGGGTTGCCCAGAAAGCTCTGCCCTGCGTTGACGACCGCAATTCATCTGCTATTCCGAAAGATTCAGCAACTGGCATTTCAGCCTTAACTATAATCATGTCTTCTTCGTTAATCATGTCCAAGATTTTGCCGCGGCGTTTTTGCACTATGCCAATTACTGAGCTTACAAATTCATTAGGCACCTTGCATTCGAAGCTTAAAATTGGCTCCAACAGTTTTGGGTCACTCAACAAAAATGCGCACCAGATTGGACGCCAAGTCATCGGAAGTATCTGTGCTGGTCCTCTATGCACAGGGTCTTCATGAACCATTATATCTTCTAAGTTGACTTTCAATCCATATGCAGGTTCCTTTGCCAAAACAGAGGTGTACACTGCTTCGCGAAAGCCTGATTTTACATGATCTATTATTTCTTCAACGTATTGCCTTCCTTTAATTCTATTCACGAGAATATTTGTGCCTTCAATGGCTATGATATTGCGCGCATCATCCGTTGACCAGCCAAATTGTTTAGTTAGAATCTTTTGTCTTTCATCACGCGTTTGCATTTCAGAGATTTTCTCTGCTTTTATTGCTTCTATGACTTCATCTGATAGCTTTTCTAATGTTACCCACAATTTGTTGTGCTTATTTGGGCTTTTACCCATGACTGCAGGTCCTTTGTAATCGTGGCTGATTGTTTCTCGATAAATCACTATTGGTTTGCTAATGTTTACTTTCAACCCTGCCTCTTGCATTCTATAAGCTGTGACTTCAAGATGCAGTTCTCCCATTCCACTTAGCAGATATTCCCCACTTTCTTTGTTTATCACAAAATGTAGATTAGGGTCTTCAAGCGTTAGCTTATGAATGACCTTGTCAAAGAGCGGCAAGTCTTTGACATCTTTTGGTTCAACAGCAACTGTGACTACCGGGTCTGAAACGTATCTTAAACCTTCAAAGGGATGTGTTTCAACCCCTTCCTCTGCAATGGTTTCTCCCACATGAACTGATGGCAACCCAGAAAGGGCTGCAATGTTTCCTGCAGGGATTCTGTCAACAATTACTCTGTCTGTTGCCATACTCATGTAGACCTGTTGAATAGTTCCTTTCTGATGTCTAGTAACAAGCTTAACAATTTTTCCTTTTTCTACACACCCACTGAAAACGCGCCCAATAGCGACCACTCCACTGTGCGGATCCACTTCAATTGTTGTTATGCACATTAAGAGTGGTCCATTTGGGTCAACCTTCGCCATAGCCTTACCAACTGAACTTTCGGTTTCTCCTGGCCAAATTTGGCTTTGCCTATATGGTTGTGCTTCTAATGGATTTGGCAAATGCTCGCAGAACATGTCAAGCACAGGTTCATATAACGGTGCTTTTTTGCTTAATGCTTCAACTTTTCTGTTGATTTCCTCTTGTTCTCCTTGATAAGCGTCAATTATTTCCTTAAACGTTATGCCTTTCGCCTTCATATGCGGAAGGTTTAGCCCCCATTTGTGAAGAGCTGAACCGAAGGCCACTCGGCCATCTTCAACTTTGACTTGCCAATCCTTCTTATGTTCAGGTGGTGCATACTTCTCAATAAGTGTGTTAATTCTGACAATAATTTTTGCAAATCTGCGCTGCATTTCTTCCGGCGTCAGCTTAATCTCTCTTATGAGTCTGTCCACTTTGTTAATGAAAAGAATCGGCTTTACTCTTTCTCGTAGTGCTTGCATAAGAACAGTTTCTGTTTGAGTCATTGGGCCCTCTACAGCGTCAACAACCACAAGCGCACCGTCCACTGCTCTTAAACTTCGGGTTACTGCACCGCTAAAGTCTATGTGTCCAGGTGTGTCGATGAGGTTTATGAGGTATTCTTTGTCATTATACATGTGGATCATGCTTATGTTTGAAGCAAAAACAGTCATCTGTCTCTTCTGTTCGAGTTCCCAAGAATCAAGGAATAATTTTTGTCCGGCAGTTTGTTCGCTTATTATGCCTGCTGCAGCTAAAAGGCTGTCTGAAAGTGTAGTTTTGCCATGGTCTACATGCGCGATTATGCTTGTGTTTCTTATTACTTCTGGATTATTCATAAGTTTGACAATGTCTTCAATTTGCTTGTAGCGTCCCATTACTAGACCTTCCTTCCACTAACGGAATGATAAAGAGAGCTTAGGGTTGCTGTAGAGTTTGGAAACATTTTGGGTTTCACTTTTAAAGATAAGCTACATGGATGTGAAAAATGTAGCCTATTAACTTTTTGCCAGCCTTTTCAAATAATACTAACTGACAATTTCAAGTTAAGCTAGAATTTCATTGAAGCTAATAATTTATTCGAAGTTTCCTCATTCACATAAAATCCTTTTCTTGACAATCTTTTCACACCTAAAAGCACTAGAACATTGTTAAGTGGTGTTGGTTGGGCAGCTTCTTGCAAATTTTTAAATCTGATGAATGAAACTTTCTTTTCACCACCCAAAAATTCCAAGTATTTTTCCTTAGACTCCAAAACAGATTCATCACCATGTTTCATCCAAATCTCTTCAGCATTTCCCATTTTACGTTCAATAAATTCTGCATAACCCGCAATGTGGCTTGAAGGTTTTGTAACATAAAAGAAAATTAACGAAGCATTTTTCGGCGGAGCCAATCCTTTTTGCACATAGGAGTGAACTTCTCTTCCATTATGATTATGGCGACAGAATTCACGCCACCATTTATCCTTGACCATTATGATAAATGATTTCTTTTCCTTCATGTAACCACGCTTTGTAGTGCTATTGATTATCATTTAAAATTTGCGAAATTCAAGTAAAATCCGATTAGTTTAAATTTAACCCCTTGATATTCCATTAAGCTAAAAAAATTGTAACTACTGGAAAATTCAAAAATCGAGGATTATTATGAACTTGGCAAAATCAAAAAGCGTTACATTCTTCAGCGTTTCCTTAGCTGACTACACGCTTAACGTCTATTATTCTAGATGTCCATAATTTTCTGTTTTTGAAGCATTTTGGGATGGGATTTATATTGGAGGATTTTGTGTCTCTGCGTGTTAAAGCTGTTTTTGAAGTTTTAGGAACGTCGTTACATGGACTAACCAACGAAGAGGCAAAAAAGCGTCTTGCAAAATATGGTTCAAACATTTTAATTGAAAAAAAGCAGGTTTCAATTGCATACAAGTTTATAGCGCATCTTAGAGATTTATTCAGCATCTTGCTTCTTCTGGCAAGTTTACTCTCTGCGCTTGGCGGTATGTGGCAACTCAGCCTCATAATTCTGCTCATAGTCTTTGTCAATACTTTTTTCAGCCTTTTCCAAGAATGGCGCGCAGAAAGAGCTATGGAAACATTGAAGAGTTGGATGCCAGAATATGCTAAAGTCATCCGAAATGGTGAGCTTCAAAAAGTCTCAGTCAGAGAACTTGTTCCGGGTGACATAATAGTTCTAGAGGAAGGAGACCGTGTTCCAGCTGATGCTCGTCTGATAGAAGCTTTCGAATTGTGGACTAATAATGTTCCTTTAACAGGTGAATCTGAGCCTCAACCGCGAACTGCTAAGCCCACTAAAGTTGCTGATTCAACTTATCTTGATGCTTCTAACATTGTTTTCATGAGCACCAGTGTTGCTAAGGGAAAGGGAAAGGCGGTTGTTTTTGCAACTGGCATGAACACAAAATTTGGAAAAATTGCTGGTTTGACGCAGGAAATAGGAGAAGAAGCAAGTCCGCTTCAGAAAGAGATTGCCCATACTGCAAAATATAATTTTATTCTAGCCATAGTTGTTGGCGCAGTATTCTTTCTCATCAGCATGATTTGGCTTCATTCAGAACTTTACAGCAGTATACTTTTCATGATTGGCGTGATGGTTGCGTGCGTTCCTGAAGGTTTGCAAGTTACAGTGTCAAGCGCATTAGCCATAAACGTCTTAAAAATGGTGAAGCAAAACGTTCTTGTCAAGCGGTTATCCGCTGTGCAAACATTAGGCAGTGTAACAGTTATATGCACAGACAAAACTGGCACAATCACTAAGGGTGAGATGACTGTTAAAAAAATCTGGGTTTACAACAAAATCGTGGAAGTTTCAGGAGCTGGATACACGCCTACAGGGAATTTCACATGCAACGGCGAAGCCTTGGAAAAGACAGAAAATGCTAAAGTTGAAAAACTCCTCGAAATTTCCGCCCTTTGCAATAGTGCGAAAATTGAACCACCATCTGATAAAAACAAATCATGGAACATAATTGGCGACCCAACAGATGGAGCATTGCTTGTTGCAGCGTTAAAACACGACTTGAATGTGCAACGTATACTGTCGCAGAAGCCAATAACGCGCATAATGCCTTTCGATTCTAAACGGAAAAGAATGAGCACTATTCACAAGTTTAACCACGCAATTCTTGTTTATATGAAAGGTGCACCTAGAAGCGTTCTCTCAACATGCACCCAAATAGTGGTTGATAATGGCATAGAAGTGTTGACAAAAGAGCGTTTGAATGAGGTTGAAAACAAAATTCGCGAATTTGCAAGTGAGGGCTTACGTGTGATAGCCGTAGCCTATAAAGAACTGCCTCAAAATGAATCCCTGAATGAAAAAGTTGAACGAGGCATGATTTTAGTTGGACTTGCAGCGATGAAGGACCCACCACGTCCTGAAGTTAAGGATGCAGTTAAATTGGCGAAGGAAGCAGGCATAAAAATTGTTATAATAACTGGTGATTATGGTCCGACAGCTCAGGCTATTGCTGAAGAAGTTGGCATTACAGATTCAACAACCTGTCGCATAATCCGTGGCGTGGATTTAGAATCAATGAGTGATGAGGCTATTGTTGAAGCAGTCAAAAAAGGAAATGTAATTTTTGCCCGTGTGTCTCCTGAGCAAAAACTTCGAATAGTCAAGATTCTTAAACAAAAAGGCGAAGTTGTAGCTGTGACAGGTGATGGGGCCAATGATGCTCCTTCTTTAAAGGAGGCTGACATAGGTATCGCTATGGGTGTTTCTGGTACTGATGTTGCAAGAGAGGCAGCAGACATGATTTTGCTTGACGACAGTTTTGCGTCAATTGTTAAGGCTGTTGAGTCTGGGCGCACAATTTATGAGAATATACGAAAATTCATAGTGTACGTTTTCTCACATAATTGGGCTGAGCTAATTCCCTATTTGCTTTATGCTTTGTTGGGCATCCCCTTACCACTTCTTGTAGTGCAAGTTTTAGCCATAGACCTTGGCATAGACGTTATTCCATCATTAGCCTTAAGCCGTGAACCTCCAGAACCTGGAATAATGCAGGAACCTCCACGAAGTGTTAAAGAACGGCTATTTAATGCCAAAGTTTTCCTTCGTTCATTTTATGTAGGAGTGATAATTGCCACTGGAGCCATGATTGGCTGTCTTAGCGCTTGGTTTGCTGGAGGTTGGCATCTTGGAATGCAATTGCCTTCAGATAGCATGGTCTATATTAAAGGTGTAACCATGACTTTTGCTAGCATAGTAATCGCTCAAGTTGGCAATGTTCTTGCATGTAGAACAAGCAAAGCATCTATTTTCAAAACTAGCATTTCAAGCAACAAATGGGTATGGCTTGGCATAGCAGCTCAAATCTGCATACTATCCTTCCTAGTTTACATTCCACCTATGCAGAGGCTTTTTGGAACAACAGCATTGGAGTGTGTTGACTGGGCATTTTTGGCAACTATTGCTTTTATTGTGGTTTTCGCCGAGGAAATTAGAAAATGGTTTGCAAGGAGATTGTCAAAGCTAAATTAACCTGCTACATTAAGTTTTTTATTGGCATTTTCCTTTATCTTCATTTGATGTCTGGTAAAGAATTCTTCATAAATCGTTATAAGGAGTTAGGTTGGAAATATGAAGATATTGAGCTTAAGCAAGCAATCAGAATAAACACCATTAACGCTGAAGAAGCGAATATTGTAGAAAGATTGCAGCTGCGAGGAATGAAATTAGAGAAGATTCCTTTCCTCCACAAAGGCTACTGGATAAGCAAATCCAAGTTTTCTGTTGGTGCAACATCTGAATATCTTTTAGGTTTATATTCAATCCAGGAGGCTGCAGCTCAAATTCCAGCGACGTTATTCACGGAATTGAAAGATAAATTGGTTTTGGATGCTTGTGCTGCACCTGGAGGGAAAACTGTTCAATTAGCCGATTTGATGCAGAATACAGGCGCCATCATAGCCCTAGATGTTAAAAAGCAAAGATTAATTGCATTGTCAAACCAGCTGGAACGATGCCATGTAGTCAACACAATGGTTTACAATTTAGATGCACGGCAAGCGTCAAGGTTTAAATTGAAATTTGATAGAATCCTTTTGGATATGCCCTGCTCCGGCAATTTCGCCACAGACAATGAGTGGTTTAGGAGAAGGACAATTAATGATGTGAAAAGAAATGAAAGGTTGCAAAGAGAAATATTGGTAGAAGCAGTAAAAATTCTAAGTGATGATGGAGAAATAGTCTATGCAACCTGCTCCTTAGAGCCAGAAGAGAACGAGTTGAATATTGACTGGGCAATAAAAACTCTAAAGCTTCAAGTTCAAAAAATCAATTGTTATGGAGAAAAAGCATTAACAAAAATCTTTAAGCAGCAATTGGACAACAGCGTAGAGAATTGTCGAAGAATCTGGCCCAGAGAAACACAAGGCTTCTTTGTTTGTAAACTCAAAAAGATTGGTGATGCAATATGAAAGTTATAAAGAGTTTTGTGAATCTTTTTGGTGCAAGCATAAGTTTAGATGAGCGCCTTATATTGAGAAAAGAGAATAGATATTTTCTTCTTAATGAAAATCTGAAAGAGCTTGTTAGAAAAAACTTTTTTTATGCTGGAGAATATCTTGGTAAAATCAAGAATGGTAAATTCTTTCCAAGTTTTAATCTCTTAACGATGATTGCAAAACAAAAAGCAAACAAGATAGTCGTTGATGAGAAGACAGAGTGGCTTTTCATTTGTGGAAGAGACATTTTCAAAAGAGGAATAATGAAAATTATTGGTTCTAAGAGGAAAGGCAATTACACTTTAATTATGAATCGATATGGTGAATGTTTAGGTTTTGGCAAAATATTATGCGATTTAGATGAAGCAAGTAACTGTGTCGCAGTAAAAAGAATTTCGGATATTGGAGACTTTCTAAGAAGAGAAAAATTGCAAGGTTAACCGCATTGACCTTTTATTGTTTCTGCTATTTTTTTGATTTTCACAATTTTTTGTTCTCTTTTTACTAAATTTCGAACAACAACCGAGCCTTCTTTAAGTTCCTTCTCGCCAACAATTATTGCGTAATCCATTCTCTTTCTGTTCGCATCTTCTAAAGCCTTACTTACCTTTCGCCCAGTAACCTCAACCTCTACAGATATATCTGCATCCCTAAGCATTTGTGAAATCTTCAATGCTTCGCCATTCAACTCTTCACTAATGGGAATAATCATGGTCTTTCTCTCATCCTTCGTCTTCAAAGTTGTCTTCTGTAGTTGGAATGCCAGCATTATTCTGTCAATTCCATGAGCAACTCCCACTGCTGGTGTTGATTCGCCGCCAAACAACGCAATAAGCCTATCATATCTCCCACCACCAGCTAATGCTTTGTCCATTTCTGGTACGTTGACTTCAAAAATGATTCCCGTATAATATTCCAAACCTCTTGCAAAGCCAGCCTCAACGGTCATTTCAATCTTAAATTCACTTGCCTTAACAAGTTTTAGTATTTGTTGAAGGTTCTCTGTTGCTTTTGAAGCCTCTTCATAATTTTTGACAAGTTGCTTCATTTTCTCTATGGTTCCTAAATTGCGGCCTCTGAGCTTCACTAATTTTCTGAGAGTTGCTATACATTTGCTTGATGATCCAGCTTCTTCTATCAGTCTAAAAGCGTCATCGTACTGTTTTTTATCCATCAATTGCATTGCACCATTCTGCACTTTCTCATCCAATTCCTCCCCACTCATCACTCCCCTTAAAACTCCAACATGACCAATCTTGAAAGTATGATTCCTCAAACCCACAAGCGTCATCAAACTGTTTGTCAACAATATTATTTCTGCATCTGCTTCAGGCTTGTCTGAACCCATCAATTCAAAGTTTGATTGCCAAAACTCCCGATAACGTCCTTGCTGTGGTTCATCATAACGGTATAGACTTCCAACACAAAAAAGTCTGAAAGGCTTAGGTTCATTCCGCAAAGTAGTCGCTACCAATCTAGCCACTGAAGGCGTGAACTCTGGCCGCATGGCAACCATTCGCTCACCTAAATCTTTGAAAGTGTACATTCGCAAGCGAATTTCTTCACCTGCTTTCGCTGCCAAAAGCTCGTATGGTTCCAGCACTGGCGTAATAATTTCTTTATATCCATAAAGCTCCGCTACTCTTCTGGCTTTATCTTCAATATAACGCATTATTTTTGCTTCTTCTGGGAGAAAATCTCTCATGCCACGAACAGTTTTAAATTCCACCATAACTGCTTCTCCATTACGTTAATGTAAACTGTGAAACTGAATAGTAAACAGTTTCTCCTCTACGATTCATAACAGCCAAAATTAACTCTTTCTTCAGGCTTTGGCACTGTTTCAAAGCTGTTGTCAAATTTTCCAGTGATATTGGTTTTCCTTCTTGAATGCTTAGCATTAGGTATTTAGCTGTGTCCTTGCCATATTCGCCTCTCTCATAAACTCTAAAGTCAACTCCCAAACCGAAACCTTCACGCACAACATATCCCCGACTTCTCAAATCCCTATAAACCAAATATTTAGCCCAAGCATTCTCATCGATACTTTCATAAAGCTGCAAAAGCTTCTGAAAATTCACTTTCTTGCCTTTTTCATCTTCAACTTGCAAAAAGCCTTTCTCCAAAAGATAAAGTGCCTCATAAAAAGTGAGTGAAAACTCGCCATTTTCTAGTGAACCATATCCCCTTGAAGAAATCTCTTCCACATTCTGATTTTTCGAAACTTGAACAGCATTTTCCTTAAGAACGCCTTTAATTCCAAGCTCCGAGTTGTACGACTTTTTCTCTTCAGTTTTGATTGTCATCACTTAATCACCATTAAACTATTTTTTCATCCATGACAATTGGCTTTAAACTTATCAAAATCCTTCTTATATACAATGCCGCTATTGCAAATAATGGCTGTCACGTAATCAAGCGGAGTTATATCGAACGCTGGATTCATAACTTCAATGCCTTCAGTGGCAATTCTCTTCGAATTTATATGAGTAACCTCTTCAGGCCTTCTTTCTTCGATAATAATTTCGGATGATTTATGTTTTAAATCAAAAGTAGATTTTGGGGCAGCAACATAGAATGGTATGCTATGCTCTTTAGCTAAAACTGCAATTGTGTATGTTCCAATCTTGTTAATAACAGCATTCTGAACAATTCTGTCAGCTCCAACCACCACCTTGTTTATTAGCCGCTTATACATAACGTAGCCAACCATGTTATCTGTAATCAAAGTAACAGGTATCCCCTCTCGCTTAAGCTCATAAGTTGTCAACCTTGCTCCTTGCAATTTTGGACGAGTTTCAGTGGCAATAACCTTAATTCTTTTTCCCTGCTCCCATGCAGCTCTCATAATACCTAATGCTGTGCCATACTCAACAGTAGCCAAAGCGCCAGCATTACAATGTGTCAAAACAACATCTCCATCATCTACAAGCTTAGCACCGAATTTGCCAATCAAACGATTCGCCTCCACATCTTCGTCAGCTATTTTCTGCGCTTCCTCTACAACAGAAACAACCAAAGCCTCAATGTTTCCAGAAAAACTTTGGGCTTTAGCTAGAATTCTATTTGTCGCCCAAAAAAGGTTAACTGCCGTGGGGCGAGTTTTCCTCAGAACTTCCGCTGATTTTTCCAACGCTTTAATTAACTGCTCTCGATTTTTCGCTTTAGAATTGTATGCTGTTAAAGCCAAAGCAAAGGCTGCAGCAGCACCCAACAGAGGTGCTCCTCTTATTTTCATAGTTTTTATGGCTTCAGCTACCTCATCACAATCTTTCATTTCGATAATTACTGTTTCATTTGGAAGCCTTGCTTGATCAACTGTTACAACAGTTCCATTTTGCCATTCAATCGTACGCTTTAACATGGATGTACAGCCTTGAGTAAATCGTTTATGCAAAGGTTGTATAAAATTTTGTTAAAGAGAGGAATGAACCATGAGGCGTGAAAGTGTAAAGACGCTTATTGAAAATTTTGGAAAATGCTACTCTGAAATTTTAAGCATAGATCTTTCAAAAAGCAAGGATGAAGAGATTTTCAAATGGTTCTTAGCATCAATACTATTCGGTGCCCCAATAAGAGAAAATGCTGCAATTAAAACCTTTAACTGCTTCAAAAAATATGCTTTGCTTAATCCAGAAAAAATTTTGGAAGCAGGATGGGATGGATTAGTTAAAATTCTGGATGAAGGCAGCTATACAAGATATGATTTTAAAACAGCAGATAAGCTCCTCGAAGTGATGCAAAATCTCATTGAGAGATACTATGGAAGCCTAACGACTCTTTACAATGTAGCTTCGGATAAGCAAGACTTGGAAAATAGGCTGAGAAACTTGGGAAAAGGCATAGGCGATGTAACAGTAAGCATCTTTCTGAGAGAATTGCGTGAAGTCTGGAAGAAAACTGATCCAAAACCTACGATTCTCGTCATTTTTGCTGCTGAAAAGCTTGGAATAATAAAAGATAGAACTCCAGAAGATGCCCTAATACAGTTGAAGACTTTTTGGTTTAAAAACAAGATTGTTGGAAAATCTTTTGTTAACTTCGAAACAGCTTTGCTTAGGCTTGGTAAAAATTACTGTAGAAAGAAAAAATGCGTTTTTTGTATATTTAAAGGCGAGTGCCTAGCTCCTGTGGTGTCTTGACATAGGTTATAACTTCTATGGGGCATTCTCCAGAAAGCTTCAGTTTTTTCTTCCATTCATCTCCAACAGCAATAAGTGAGAAAAACCCGGAAATTTCAGCCTTAACCTTTCGAACCATATTAACCAAGGCAGCCTGTGTTTCACCTGTCTTAATCATATCATCAACAATCAACACGCTATCTCTTTTTTTAATAATGTCCTTTGGAATGTACAGAGTCATCGTTACTCCAGAATCCTTAAGCGCATAAGTTTCCTCCAAAAAACCTTTAACTCCTACTTCCTTGTTTCTTTTTGCCACCACAAGATTTACACCTAAAGCGTTTGCAACCATAGTCGCTAATGGAATTCCATCTACTGCTGCAGTCAAAACTTTAGTCACGCGTTTTCCAGCAAAATTCGCTAAAGCATGATTAGCTGCTTGTTGAAGAATGTTAAAATCACCTATAATATCCGTATTATCAAAGTATCCATCCTCATCAAACTTTATTCTACTTCGAAGCTCAGTTTCTAAACCTACGAGCTTCGTCAATACTTTCCAAAGCTGTCTTGCCCTTGCAGTATTAGGCAAAACATGACCCTTGGCATATCTGCTTAGAACAGTCACAGGCAAACCAGTTTTGGAAGCTAATTCACGATATGTAATATTTCTCTTATACTTTGCAGTTCTAAGCAGTTCAATAGTCATTAAACGAAGTTTTAACTCGTCCGCATGCGTACTCATAACAATCCCCTTACACACTGATAAGTCAAACATTAAAGTATTTACCATTTATTATTGCATTGCTAATTTAAAATTTCCGTTCGCACATCGAATAGAGGTCAAGCTATTCAGGGGCTTCACGGGCAAATCAAAGGGGGGTTATTATTCTGCTGCAAGTATTCCATCCTGCAGACAAGTCTACAAACACTACTGTTTTGCGGTCTAGTATTATCTTCCCAAGATCGTTGTCGCCAAGCTGGCAAGCAAACTGCGGAAAAGAATGACGCTTTAGCAGCCAACAAACTGTAGAACTCAGAAAGTACACCATCTTCTCTTAATCATTGTTAGCGGAATGTTGCGAAAAATTTAAGTTTTATATCTGTGGTATTTGTTTTGGAGGGGGTTTTGTGGGAAGGATTGTTGTGGTTTTGTTGGCTTGTTTGCTTCTTGCTTCTTTGCTTTTCGGTTCTCTGCCTTTAGCTTATGCTGATTATACTGTTGATCATGCTTCTTTTCCGCCTGATTTACCAGGAGATGTTTATAACGACGGAAAAGTAGACTTGAAAGATGTGACTATAACCGCTCGAGCCTATGGGTCTTATTTTTGCACTAAAAATTGGAATCCGCTGGCAGATGTAAATGACGACGGCAAGGTTGACTTGAAAGATGTAAGTTCAGTGTCAAGACTTTTTGGAAAAACTTATGAAGCTTCTGCCACCCCAATTGCCTATTCTACAAGCTTCGAGTTTCAAATGCCAGATGATGGTGACTTAGGCGTTTCGTATTATATACTTGTTAGGTTTTATGTTACAGATGCTCTTTCTGGAAAGGCCTTCTATCTTGTTGCCAGCAAAAGCGTTGACGATGCAATTAGAAACGTTAAGGTTGACTGCGGCGTCAAATCTTCTCAGGTTGGCGGCTTATTCAACGTTGAACTTGGGCAGCTTTTAAGCGGCTATCACCTACTTGAGCTTGAATACTTTGAAAACATAGGTGCTGACTCATAAACTTCACAATAAAAACAGCCACAGACGAATACGCACAAATGGACAGGTTCCGCATATACGTGCCAAACTACAGCGACGCCGAAGTGAATTACACTGTGAAAACAACGATGAACTTCATTAATTACGACCTTTATTATTTAAAGGGCTATGCAGATGATTACATTGACAATCTCGAAGTTGACAGCACACAATGGTATGAGTGGCAATGGAGTGGACAGCAAGAGACAATCTACGCATGGAAAGATGGATTTCTATACCCAGTCTTCAATAGCAAAGAATCAGGGGTCTTCCACATAGAATTCATTTTCGGAAATATAAATGGTGCTGGATTGCTTGACTTTCAATTCCTCTCATGGGAGCATGAAAAGGTTAAAATTGGAAAACCAAGATTTTACATGACAGCAAGTTTAACACCGCAAGACACGCCAGTAAAAGCAGTATTACAGGAAGTTTGGATTTACGGAGGTTCTTCGTGGTGTGATGTAAATGGGGTAGAGACAGGCGATCCAACGAATTATGGTTTCGTCAACCAAAAAGTAAAGATCATAGCGAACGGAACCATAGAAAAACATAATGAATATGAGGAGTGGTTTGGATTGGAATATCCACAAGAAGTGAACTTGGGTTTATCTGTTGGATTTCTGAAGCTTGACCCACGTGAGAACGACTACGTTGATATAGGGATATTCTTCAATCTTACATCTGGCAATCTCTATAAGTCCTACTACGAGGGAAATGAGACAGCTGACCCTTGGGAATACCCAGATAACCCTGTTTTGTTCGAACCTAAAACCATAGAAATATGGACACCGCCAGCTGTTGCGATAGAGACACCCGCGTTAGTTTACAATGAAACTTCAGAGGTAAGCTTCATTTCACCACAGTTCAAAGTTGTAGCGCCATTTGCTTCCACAGCAACTACTGGTTTATTATGGTATAGTTTTCAAACGATTGTAGGAGGGATATTTGCAGGTCCATTTGGTGTTGTGACGGCAGCCGCTGGAGGCTTCGGAGTGTATCAGCTTTTCAATTTCATAGGTGATCAGCAAATAGTTAAGAGCTATGAGGATCAAGGAAATTTAACCTATAGGAAACTGCATTCCGATTGGTTCAAAGTAGGTGGCGATATAGACATCGGTTTAGTTCCTAACAACGGAACTGAGGCATTATTCATTAGATTGAAGAGTGTGCAGAGATATCACTGTGGAAGTATAAAGATAAAAATAAAAGGCACGCTCGGGATATCTTATTTGGTCTGGCTGCTTGATCAAGGCTTTGGAACATATGGCTATCTACCAATAGAAGTTGAAACGACATTTATACTACCAATATTCGTCAGAGACTAAAGGAGATACAAAATGGCTTGGTTTTCTTGGCATCTAATCAAGAAAAGAGCTGTTAGAAAGCTTAAGAAGGCTGGTGCTGTCACCAAGCCAGGAATAAAACCTGAGAAGATAATGAGCTCAGAAAATCTTGCTTGGGACGAAAGAAAGGCGTTGGAAAAGTTCCTCGGGAAGGAGGGGATAAGGAAAACCCAGGATGGCTACTATCTTGAATGTGAAGACGGAAAGCACTGCTAATTGGAAACGTATCTTGAAAGTCGTGTTATATGTTTTACTCATTTCCTTAATGGGTTTTGCATTAGGAATAACATTCGATCTTATCGTATATAATTTAACCTATGGTCAAGTTTTTAACTGGTTATACACAGCAACCTTCACCATCTCCTTTGGAATCATCGCAATAGTGACAGCAGCATTATCCAAAGCGGAATACTAACGTTTCTAGAGGTAAATCATGGAAGTTTTTGTAGGCTAAGGCAACATCTGAACAGACAGCGAAAAAACCTGAAGAATTGGATATATCTGCTGACGCTTTGGAAAAACTTAGGAAATGGAAAGTCGTTAAACAAACAAAAGATGGTCAGTATTACCTTTCCGGGAAATAACCCTTTGCATACCATAGTTTGTATAGTATGTGCCATTATTGGTTTAGGTGTAGAAACTACTGCTGGCATTTTAAGTGGGCTTCTATTTAGAGCAAAATGACCAGTTAAATTCAACAGAATACCTTAGCACTTCAACTAGAGAGCAGAAACTACCTCTCTCGCCAGTCGTTTCAAATCAATCGAGCGTATTCTTCTTCCGTATTTACACTTGGTATTCTTTCCCCTGCGGATCAGAAGGTATGGGTAACGAAAGGGTGCCTTGGTTTTCATTTTTTCGAGAACTTGGACATGGGTCACCACGCTCGCCTAACTGGTACGGAGAATGGTTGCCAATAGACACATCCATGTCCATTGTATTTCCACTATTTGTAAAAGAGACGTAATGAATGGTCAGTGACATAGAGATTTACATCCCCCTATTTCCAACGAGTGTTGCAGCTTATCTTTGGTTTAAAGGTATGTGTAATAGGTAACAATTAAAACAGCGGGTCCGCTGGGATTTGAACCCAGGACTTTCAGCTTTCTTCAGCGTTTTGCCTTAGAAGGCTGACGCGCTTTATGGTCTTCCATGTATCCATGCTGCGCCACGGACCCTTTCAAGATTTGATATTAACTGTTGAATATAGTTTTATCTATTCAAGTTCAATTTTACTCAAAAACCTATAATAATATTCATTATTTGTAGAACAATTATACTTAAAGTTTTTAAATACCTATTTCCTCATAAAATTATGGGGAGAAGTGCATGTCCGAAATCCAGAGGAATGACATACCTATCCCTCTGGTGAACTACATAGAGCTGATTAGAAATCGTAGGTCACCATATTATGATGTTGTTCACTATGTGTTAAAGGACATGGAGATGCATTATAAAACTGTTGGACAAAACTCTGAGATTGTTTACACTATTAATCCAAGGATTCTGCAAGAGGAGATAGAAAGGAAAATCAAAGATGAACGGTTGACTACCGTGAACATTTGTCGCTCGATTCTTGCTTTGTTGTACGGAAGCAAACTCTCTGAAGAAAAAGATTACTATGTTACAACAACAAGTGGAGGAAGAAGGAACTACCACGTCAAGGTTAACAACCGCACTTTATATCTGATGTCCAGATTCATATAGTTCATAGCTTTATTCAATGTAAATTGCTGGGCGATAAGGCATAGACATATCCGCCTTATTTTTGGGATCATAACGCTTGCAATTTTCTTCATTATATATTATAACTTGAGCGCTGAATCTTTGTGCTATGAAATTTTTTGCATTTTCAAGCACTTCTGTCTCATTTAGCGATTCTATTGTAAGTATGTTCTCGATTCTCTTTTCAGGCATCCTACAAGCTTCTTTAACTATTTTTGAAGCAAAATTTGCAACAGTTTTCATTCTATTCTTTAAATCTTCTTCAACAGCTAATTCTTTCATGATTTCATTAAGCTTGACTTCTCCTCTTCTTGATTTTTGGAAAATTTCTTTGCAAACTTTCCATTTCCATGGTGCCGCCGTATAATAGAATATTTTTCTAGGAGTTATTTTTGTTGCTTTTAAAACATTCAATGTATCTTCAACTACTTCTTTTATCAGATTCTCCTCTTCTTCTGCATGTGCATCTATTTGATTTGCGTTTAGCCGTGGCCATTCTGCTGTTGAAATGAAGCTTTTTTCCTTCATTTCACTCCAAAGTTCTTCGCAAATGTGAGGTGCAAATGGTGCGAGTAGTTTCAGCCATATTCTTAATGCTTCTTTTGCTGTTTCTGATTTTTCTTCGCCTTTTCTGCGAATATACCATCGAAAGTCATTCCAAGTTTCAAATAAGGCTGTTTCCAGGGCTGTTCTGGTTTTCAGTTGCTCCAAGTTTTCTGTTACTTCAGCTATGCGATGTTGCAGAGTGCTAATTAGCCACTTTTCCATATGTCCATGCTCTTTGCTTTTCGAGTCTTCTATTATGTCCTTTGCAAATTTGTAGAAGGATTCAAGTTTGTTTTGCATGTCTTTGACGTTTCCGCTTCTCCAGTCTGGATCGTCCATTCCTTCTGCAGCCAATATTAACGCGCATCTTGTGGCATCAGCCCCATATTCTTCAACTGCATTTTTCATCGTCACAAAGTTACCTTTTGACTTATGCATTTGTTTGCCTTCTACCATAAGCATTCCATTAACACCTATGGCTTTTGGCCATTGTTCTTTAGGGAATAAGGCTGTATGTTGAAAGATGAAGAATGTTAAGTGGTTTGGGACAAGCTCTTTTGCTGAAACTCTAAGGTCGACTGGATACCAGTATAGAAATTCTTTATGCATTTCTCCTAATGTTTGAATGTTTATCCATGCTCCTTTGGCTATTTGATTTGCATCGCCTTTTCCATAGAAAATGTGATTTAACACTTCTATTGTTAGTGCTTCAGGTTTTATGTCATGTTGTTTTATGTGTTTGTTTATGGTATAGAATGCCATGTAAATTGTTGAATCACTTAAAGTTTCAATTATCCATCCTTTACCCCATGGTAAAGGTGTTCCGAAGCCAGTGGTTCTTGCACATGCCCATTCTTTAAGCCAATCAATTACTGTTAAGAACCATTGAGTAGCTGTTTCTGGATAAATTTTCATTTTGCTCAGAGCTTCTTTGGCTTTCTTCTTCCATTCTGGGTCAGAGTAAAGTAGAAACCACTGATCTTGTAGAACTTTTACTATGCATGGTGTTAAGCATCGGCAGATTACAGGTTGCGGCAAATCATACATAAAGTCGGCGATTCCTTGTTTTTTGAAATCTTTTATCAGCATATCTTTGACTTCACTGACCATTTTTCCAGCGTATTGCATGCAATTCTCTTTTAGAAATCCGCCGTGAAACTCTTTTTTGTAAAGCAGTTTTGTTGCGTCTTCAGCTTTGGGGTCATGCTGATCTTTTATTTTCATTTGCTCTACAAGTTCGATAGCGGGAAAATCGCCGAAACCATCAATTTTAATCAGCGAAATTGGTTTTATTTTCTTAATAACTTCTGGCTTTATGCCAAACTTATGCAGGGCTTCTGGATTTTTTTGTAAATCTTTCAATGCTAACCAATCATATGGTGCATGGGCTGGAACGCTATAGACTACACCTGTTGCTTGTTTCGGGTCTACAAACCATCCTGGCAATATTAGGAAGTTATCCTTTGTTATTGGATTCTCAAAGGTTTTTCCGATGAGTTCTGCTCCTTTAAATGTCCGTTTTATGTTTATAGTTCTTCCTTGTTCTTTTAGTTTTTCAGCTGCTTTTTCACTTATTACCCATTTTTCACTATTCACTTGTGCTTCAACGTAGTCCGCATCTGGGTTTATCCATATGTTTGTTACACCGTAGATTGTTTCTGGACGGAATGTTGCGGCTGGCAAGTAAGTTTGCTTATCCAGTTTGAATTTTATCAACGTATACTCTTCTGGTGTGACACCCTCTCCGACCTGTCGGTCATGATCTCCGGTTGGGCTTAGGCATTTTGGGCACCACACAACTGGATGCGTGCCTTTGGAAACGTGGCCTTTTTCTTTCAGGTTTTCATATTGCCATTCAATGAATTTCTGGTATGTTGGCATTATAGTGTTGAATTCTCGTCGCCAATCTACACTGAAACCAGCTTTTTTGACAGCGGTCTTTCCCTCATTTGTATAATATGTTGCCATGTAAAGTGGGTCAGCAAATTTTTTGATTTCTTCTTCTGGAACTCCGTCAACTTCTCTTAAGACTTTTATGAATTCTTTATCGCCTTTTGCCACGCGTTCACTTGCACCTGCTAACGGTTGCCCTGTCCAATGCCATGCCCATGGAAAAAGTACATTGTAACCTTGCATTCTTTTGAAGCGTGCATATGCGTCCACTCTTGAAGCTGTAAATGTGTGTCCCACATGCAGTGGTCCGTTCATATATGGGTATGGAAAAGTTATGAAAAACTTTTTTTTATTTTCATCCGGGTTTGCTTCAAAGATTTTTGCATTTTCCCAGTTTTTTTGCCATTTTTCCTCGATTTTTTTTAAAAACTCCATTAAACTTTTTGAATTGGTTTGACGGGTATTAAATGTTTTGCTTTTACGGGTTGAGAACATGGTCCCCCATTTTTTGCACCATAATATGATTTGTGCATTGGAGCTTTAATCTTTTGCTCTGTAGATTAGAATCCAGCTATATTCTTTTTTGGTGTCTAGTCATGGAATATTCGCAGACTTATGTTTGAAAACTTGCATTTGCAGGCAAAAATTATATGAAAGCGATTGTAAACAAGAATCAGCAAATATTTGGAGAGTATAATGAACTTGGACATTATTGTTTGTGTTAAGCATGTTCCAGAAACAGCTGAAGCAGAACTGAAAATCGACAGCACAGGCAAAAATATAGAAAAAACAGGGTTAGTTTACGATATAAACGAATGGGACGACTATGCACTAGAAGAAGCAGTGCGCATAAAAGAAAAGCAGGGCGGTACAGTTACAGCTATAATTATAGGTCCACAAGACAGCGAATCTACATTGCGCAAGTGCCTAGCACGTGGGGCCGATACAGCCATACGCTTAACAGACTCAAAATTCGAAAACTCGGATGCATATGCAACAGCCAAAATATTGCACAGTATAATCAAAACCTTACACTACGACCTAATACTAACTGGCATGCAAGCAGCTGACGATGGCAACGCCGCAGTAGGTCCAATCCTTGCAGAAATGCTAAGTATTCCGCACGCAACAATGGCAAAAAAACTCGAATTAGACATTGGCACGGCTAAAGTTAACCGTGAACTTGAAGGCGGAATGGAAGAGCAATTAGAAATCCGCTTGCCAGCACTTATCAGCGTTCAGACAGGCATAAATGAGCCTCGTTATGTTAGCATAATGGGCATCCGCAAGGCTATGCAAAAAGAAATCAAAGTACTAAGTTTAACAGACACTGGCTTAACAGAAAATGATGTTGGCACAGCTGGTTCATGGATAAACATAGAAAAGCTTTACGTGCCGCCAGTTGAGAAACAGGCAGAATTTCTCAAAGGCACAGCAGAAGAAATAGCCGGGAAAATCACGGAAATTCTCAAATCCAGAGGGCTGATATAGCATGGCAAAAATTTTCGTTTTAGCAGAACATAGGCAAGGTGTAATACGCGACATAACATATGAAACACTAACCAAAGCTCGAGGAATAGCGGAAAAAACAGGGGCAGAACTAAACGCAATAATTCTAGGCAATAACATCAAGGAACAAGCCAAAGCATTAACAGAGTACGCCAAAAATATCTTTCTAATTCAAGATTCAAAACTTGAAAACTTTAACTCAGAAGCCTACAGGCAAATCCTGACACAGTTAATCAAAGAGCATAAGCCTTCGCTAGTTCTAATGGGACACACTTCTTATGGCATTGAACTTGCCCCAAGACTAGCCGCAGCATTAAACACACCACTTGCAACAGACTGTATAGACATAACCTTAGAAGATGGCAAACTAAGCGTAACAAGACAAATGTACGGCGGAAAAGTCAACGTTGAAGCAACAGCTCGCAAAGCCGAAACATACATGGCAACAATCCGGCAAGCAACTTTCACCCCAAAGAAGCCTGAACCACCGATAAACGGACAAATTACAGAACTCCCATCGCCACTAACAGCGGAAATCAGCGAAAAACGCTTTTTACAATATATTTTGCCGCCTCCAGGTGGCGTAGACATAACAGCTGCAGAAAAACTCGTAGGCGTAGGCCGCGGCATAAAAGACCAAGCAAACATGCCTATTATGGAAGAATTAGCCAAAAGCTTGGGCGCAGTCCTTGCCTGTTCACGCCCAATCGTCGATAAGGGCTGGTTGCCAAGTGACAGACAAGTGGGCAGTTCAGGAAAAACAGTGAAGCCAAAGCTCTATTTGGCCTTAGGCATTAGTGGTGCCTTTCAACATGTACTTGGAATGAAAAGCTCTGATCTGACAATTGCTGTTAACAAGGACCCTAAAGCACCCATCTTTAGCTTCGCAGACTACGGTATAGTGGAAGATTTGTTCAAGGTTGTGCCGCCTTTGAAAAACAAAATTAATGAACTACGAACGCAAAGAACATAATCTCAAAAACCTCTGAGGAGAAAAAAGCAAAATGGAGTTCAAACTAAACGATGAACAATTAGAAATTAAGCGTGCGGTTCACGAATTCGCAGAGAAAGAACTGACACCAGAACTTGCCTTGGAATTTGACCAGAAGGAAGAATTTCCCTTAAGCCTATACAAAAAGGCTGCACAGTTAGGCTTCACAAGCATGCGGATACCACAGCAGTATGATGGACAAGGCTACGGGGTCTTTGAAGACTGCATAGTTGTAGAAGAACTTTGCCGCGTAGATCCAGGCTTAGGCGTTGCAATATCTTTGGGCAATTTGATGATTCCAGATGTTCTGCTGAAACATGGAACGGAAGAGCAAAAAGCAAAATATATTCCACCGCTTGCCAGAGGCGAGAAAATTGCTGCTGCCGCCTTTACAGAGCCTGAGCATGGAAGCGACATAACAAGAATGGATTCTACAGCGGTGAAAACTGGAAGTGAATGGATAATAAACGGCGCCAAAGAATTCATAACGAACGCTCCGATAGCTGACACATTCATAATCTTATGCCAATCAAACCCAAATGCGCAACCTTCACACCGTGGACAAAGCTTATTCCTAGCAGAGAAAGGAATGCAAGGATTAGAAGCAACGAAACTACATGGCAAAATGGGCATAAAGCCATGCGTTACAGGATCACTAAGCATGAGCGACTTGAAAGTGCCAGATGCGAACCTTGTCGGGGAGTTGAATAAAGGCTTTTATTACACGCTGGAGCTTTTCGACGGAACTCGTATCACTGTGGCGGCCCAAGCTGTAGGTATGGCACAAGGCGCCTTTGAAAAAGCGTTGGCTTATGCGAAAACGCGGAAACAGTTTGGACAACCGATAATCAACTTTCAAGGCGTATCTTTTAAGCTGGCAGAAATGGCTATGAAAATTGAATCTGCAAGGCTGATGATGTATAAGGCTGCTTGGCTTTATGACAAGGAAAAACCGAATCCAGTTGCAACTTCAATGGCGAAAGCATATGCAAGCCGTGTCGCTATGGAAGTAACTGATGATGCTATTCAAATCCTTGGCGGATATGGCTATTTGGCTGATTACCATGTTGAACGTTTTCATAGATGTGCAAAAATTACAGAAATCTACGAAGGAACAAGTGAAATCCAAAAACTAACAATAAGCAACTATTTGACAAAGCAATAATAGACAAAAATAATCCTCTTCTTTTCTATTCAACATGTAATAGCTAGCTATTTAGCTATTCTTCTTTTCTCTCAGGCTCTTTCACTAACACAAGCGTCAACAGGAAAGATGGCAGAACTGTTGCTATGGCAAGCATGAACGGTGCTTGTGGAGCTACATGCTCATACAAATATCCACCTAACAAACTGCCTACAGCCATAACCATGTAATTTGCAAAATTGATGAAACCATTAACTTTTCCACGTTGTTCTTTTGGTGTCAGGTCAGTTTGCAACGCTCCAAAGGCTGCATTCATCATTACTTGTCCCACGCCCACAATAATTAGCGAAATGGCAACTTTCGTCAGATCGCCATACACAAAAACCAGCATCGACAATGCAAAAAGAAGCATTGAGACTAGAATAGGTGTTTTCCTCTTTATTTTGTCCACCAGCTTACCTATTGGTATTGCTAAAATTATAGTAGTCAAAGGCACAATTGCAAGGAGGAAACCCCACACTATCTCATCAATAAAAAGTACCCTAGTAGCATAAACAACGCTGAATAAATTCATTGATGCAAATCCAAACGTTATCATAGAAAATGCCAGAAAGAGGTAAAGCATCGCTTTAGGCACTTTTTTCCACACGCCAACACTTTCTTTCAAAGCTGTTGGGTAACTGTGTATTATCTCATTCAAGTGCGGCTTGGAGGAGCTTACTACTGTTTCTTTCAGAAAGAAGAATCTGAAGAATGCTGCAATCAAAAAGAGAGTCACAACAATGCCGTATATTATTCTCATGCCATCAATTAAACCGAAATAAGAGCGTAGTAAACCTGCAACTGCAGGACTTGGCGTTGTGGAAACACTTGCTATAAGCATAACTATGCTGAATCCCATTCCTCTTCTTTCAGGCGGCAATGAGTCAGAAATCATAGCGTTTAAGGCTGGTTGATAAGTGGAGTTAAATATTGCCATCAAAACTGCTCCAATGAGAATGAAATGCCAGGAAGGTGCAACTGCGTAGATTGTGTAACTCAGGGCTACACCGAAAGTCATTGTTGAAATTAACCATTTTCTTCCATACTTATCTGCCAAATAACCCCCAGGAAACTGCAGTGAAGCTAATGCAAGGAATTGGGAGAGACCTATTACGCCGAGAATCGTCTCTGTTGCGCCAAGCCCGAGAACATAAAGCGCATAGTAGGTGGCTTGAAGCTCCATGGCGAAGTCTACAATTATCCAGCTTATTATCAAAATTGCATAGTTTCCTTTTATGAATGAGAATTCTTGTTTTAAAGTTTCGATGAAAGTCATATTTTCCTCCTCTATGGATAGTGGACTGAACACCTCAGTTTAGTGTTCTGGAAAAAAGTGACCAGCAAATTGGCTACAAACTCGTTATTTCCATTATTAGAATTGTTTGTTTCTTCTTCTGTCAAAGATATTGCCCGCTTTTTGAAGAAACACTGTGTTGGTGAATAAAAAGGGTAACGCACATGCCGTGGTCACAAAGTGTTACTGTTTTAAGCATATACACATTGGATCAGCAATAAAGCGCGCGCAGATTATTGCTTTGAACGTTTCTACAGGTGTGCAAAAATCACTAAGATCCGTGAGGAAACAGGAGAAATTCAAGAGTTGGCTATGGTAAGCTTCGGACAAAACAGCTTTAATTTCTCTTTTCTGCGATTCAATGATTACAACGTTGTTTTTTCATCATTTTGAACGAAAGTGTGGAATTATTTTTTCGGAATAAGCCTTTAAGACTTGACGTGGGTCCGGTCCTGCATTTATTAGAAGGATGTGTTTAGCACCTGCTTTTACATATTCTGCTATCTTCTCTATGCAGTTATCCACAGTTCCAGCAACAGAAAAATCAATGGCAGCCTCTGTTGGGATAAGATCACTATAGGCCAGAAATTTTGACACCCACTCCGAATCTGCAAGGGCTCTAAAATAAGATAACGAACGCAAATCATCCGGTAATTCCACATTGTATCCAGCTTCAGATAATAATTCTGGTGCAGGAATTATCTGAGATTTTATGGATTCAATTTGCTTGTACGCTTCTTCCGCATTTTCAGCCACACAAGTGTATAAGTAAACTGCTGTGTCTATTTCATCATAAACTCTGCCTGCATTTTCGACTCCTTCTTTAATGAACTTTAAGCGTTCTTTATACAATTTTGGAGTAAGCGGGATTGAAAGCCAGCCATCAGCCATCTCGCCTGTTAATATGAGAACTCGTGGACTATTAGCTCCAAAATATATTGGTACTCTGCCTTTGACAGGATTAATTTGCAGAAAAGCGTCTTTTAATCTCCAAAATTTCCCTTCATAATTCAATATTTCACCAGCCCAAAGCCTACGCATTATTGTTACAGTTTCGATTAGCTTTGATACTGGCTTTTTCCATTCTATTCCGAAAGGTTCTAAATTCATAGCTTCTCCAGCACCTAATCCAAGTATTGTACGACCGCCTGAAATTTGGTCTACGGTGGCAACTTTTTGAGCGAGAACTGCAGGATGGTATCGATGTGGATCGCTAACGCATGTTCCTAAAGCTACTTTTTCTGTTGTCATTGCAGTTGCAGCTAGCATGGACCAAGCTTCTGGCACAATTCCTGGAGGTATAAACAGTAGGTGATCTGGAACCCATATTGAATCAAAACCAGCTTCTTCGTTGACTTTGGCTATTTTGAATAATTTATTCACAGGTGTAGCTGGGATAGGCAAGAAGCAGCCAAACCTGATTCTACTCCTATTTTGGCTCATCTACTTCGCCAACTAAACATTTTATCATGTTCTGCTTATTTTTCGGTTCTCGGAATAAATTTTGTGCATCTCTATAAATTCTAGTTGCATGAGGGGAAATTTTAATCTTTAATATTAGGTTTAATAAAACGTGTATGAAAAGACTTTTATGGAAACGGACTTTTTAGTAAGTTAAAAAGGTGTAGTGTTATGGAATACAAATACATAATTTATGAGAAAGTTGCAAGTTTCCTGATGCCTGAGGAAGAAAATATCGCCATCATAACATTGAATAGACCTGACGCCTTAAACTCCCTAAGTAGTGGTTTACTCCAAGAACTAGACAACGTCCTTGAAGAAATAAGGAAAGATGAAAAAATCAGAAGCGTCATAATAACAGGTGCAGGCAGAGCTTTTAGCGCTGGAGCTGATTTGAGCGAAGCTGGAAGTGGAGGGGAAGCCGAAATGAAAGCTCGCACGGAGCTAGGTCAAAAAGTTTTTGACAAGATAGAATCCTTTGATAAACCAGTAATAGCAGCGGTAAATGGATATGCACTTGGTGGGGGACTTGAAATGGCAATTTCATGTGACATTAGACTCGCAGCTGAAAACGCAAGTTTTGGCGCTCCAGAAGTTAACATAGGCTTAATTCCAGGTTGGGGAGGCTGTGCACGCTTGTCTAAACTTGTAGGGAGATCTCAAGCTACTAAAATAGTTCTGACTGGGGAACGAATTGACGCAAAAGAGGCTGAAAGAATTGGGCTTGTTACCAAGGTTGTTCCACCAGATGAGCTAAAGTCAACAGCAATATATTTTGCTGGAACGTTGGCGACAAAGGCACCGATAGCGATGCGTTTAGCGAAGAAGATACTTGCGAGGTCAATGGAAATCAGCATGGCGGAAGCGAACAAGATGATGGTTGAGGGCGGCTTAATCTGCGCGAAGTCCGAAGACATAATAGAAGGTGTTTCTGCCTTCTTCGAAAAGAGAACACCAAAATTCAAAAATAAATAGAATCCTCCATTTTCTTTTTATTTTTGCCGAACTTCCAGTTAACTAAGAACATACAGTTTTTATTTAGCTTCATTGATTAATCAAAAACATGATAACTCCAAGTGATATGCAGGACCTATATAAGAATCCTGTGGCAGTTTTGCGCAGGTACAAAGATTCTGAAGTAAAAGTTATCGGATATACATGTAGCTATGTTCCAGAAGAATTAATAATTGCAGCAAAACTACAGCCTTATCGAGTGTCTAACATCGGGGCAAGCACGAGTGCTCTTACACCAAGCTTTGTGTGTCCCTTTGCTAGCGCTACGTTAGAAAATATACTGAGACTTGAAGACTTTGTCAGTGGAATTGTGGTGGCTCACACGTGCGATCCTATGTGGAGACTTTATGACATTTTACAGAAGAAAGTCGATAAGCCTTTATTTCTCTTAAGAGTGCCGCATAACACTGACAGTGAGTTATCACTTGATTTTTTCAGAATGGAATTGGTAAGATTCAGGGAATTTCTAGAGGAGAATTTTGGAGAGAAGGTTGATGGAAAAGATTTGTCAAGCTCTATAGAATTATGCAATGAAACCAGAAATTTACTCAAAAATATCTACATGCTAAACAGCGGCGGCAAATACAAGATCAACGCTTTTGAACGCTTTCAACTTACCCTTGCAAGCATGTGGATGCCGAAAACAGAATTCAACGCTCAAATCAAAACATTAAGCCTCAATAATAACGAAAATTATGGTAATGTAAGATTACATGTAAACGGAACAGCCATTTATGATCTTAATTTGATAAAGGCAATAGAAGAATCAGGTGGGTTTGTCGCATCTGACGATTTATGCACTGGTTCGAGATGTTTCTGGAGCAATGTTGAGAAATTGAATGACCCTATTTTGGCGTTGGCTCACAGGTATCTCAGAAGAACCCCTTGTCCATCTAATGGACCTCTTGAACAGAGGCTTGAATACATAGAGTTCATGGTTAAGAAGTTTAAGGCACAAGGCGTAGTAACGTTTGCTGAGAGATTCTGTGATCCAATTTTATATGACAGTGTGCACATAAGAAACATGCTCAGTAAGAATGGGATCCCTATCACAGTAATAGATTATGAGAACCCCACACAAGAAATTGGTAGAATCAAAAATAGATTGGAAGCCTTCATCGAATCTATAGGTGGTTAAAATGAGTCTGCAAAAACGAAGTCCTCTTCTGCAAACAACGAAAAAAATACCAGAGCTTATTATGGAATACTTTTCAAAAGCTTCCGAGGCAAAGGCTCAAAATAAGCCAATTGCTTGGATAACTGTGTTCACGCCTGTAGAGCTACTGCGCGCTCTAGATATTTATCTTATAGCCCCTGAGCACTTTGGCGCAATGTGTAGTGCTCGCGGCTTTATATTGGATTTCCTTGAAGAAGCTGAAAGAAATGGGTACTCCCAAAATTTATGCTCCTATAGCCGATGCACCTTAGGTTATGCTCTCAGCGGAATGAACGGACTAATGCCTTCTCCCGACTTTCTTGTGACTTTTAGAAATTCATGCGACGTTTATGTTAAATGGTGGCAGAGTCTTCACAATCATTTGGGGATACCCTTATTCTTGGGTGAAACTCCATACGTTTTAACTCTAGAAGACTTGAACAATTATGTTTTGGATTATGTTGTCAAACAGTTAGAGCAGCTGATAACGATAACTGGGGAAAAATTTGGGCTAAAATTTGATATGGAAAGGCTTGTGAATACTGTGAAACTTTCTGATAAGGCAAGTGAGCTTTGGCTTGAAACTTTGAAGCTTAGAAGAGCTAAACCCTGTCCACTCGGCGGAAGAGATTCTGCATCAGACATTTTTCCACTCGTAGTTATGCAAGGAACAGAAGAGGCTGTCAAATTTTACGAAGAACTCTTAAGGGAGGCCAAGGATAAGGTTGCTAAAAATGAGGGAATAATAGAAAATGAGAAATTTAGGTTGCTGTTTGACGGAATATGGCTTTGGTACGCATTTGACCTCATAAAATACTTTGAGGATAGAGGAGCAGTTTTTGTGTATGAGCCTTACAGTGAAGCATGGGCATGCAGACTTGATCCATCAAAACCGTTGGAAAGTATCGCCAGAAAAATTTTGACTATGGGTTTGAATGTTAGTATAGATCTGCGGATTGAAAGATTTTTGAAGAGCATTAAGGAGTATGAAATAGACGGAGCTGTTTTATTCTCTAACAGAAGCTGCAAATCATGGTCAGGACCGCAACTAGTAACAGCGGAAGCTTTGAGCAGAAAGTTTAATGTTCCTTATCTCTTATTTGAAGCTGACATGGCAGATCCTAGGCAGTATGCTGAAGCCCAAATCAAAAACAGAATTGATGCTTTTCTAGAGGTTTTAGAGGAAAGATAATGTACATAGGTATAGACGCAGGGGCTTCAGCGACAAAAGCTGTGATAGTTAACAAGGTAGGCAGCATCATTTCATACGCTGTGGTTCCTTCTGGAATCAACTTTAAATCCTCGTCTGAGCAGGCTTTGAGAACTGCTCTTGAAAAATCTGGTTTAGGTTTTAAGGATGTATTGTACTCTGTTTCAACTGGTTATGGTAGGGCTCTAGTCAACACAAAAGCAGCATCCTCTGAAATAACGTGTGTTTCTCGCGGGGTTCACAGACTTTTTCCTCTGGTAAGGACAATTATTGATGTTGGCGGCCAAGATTCTAAAGCCATTAAAATCGACGAAAATGGTAGAGTCCTAGACTTTGCCATGAATGACAAGTGTGCAGCAGGGACTGGAAGATTTCTTGAAGTCATGTCAAACATTCTTGGAAAACCAATAGAAGAGCTTAGTAAACTGCACTTCAAATCATCAAAGCCGATTAAAATAAGTAGCACTTGCACGGTTTTTGCGGAATCAGAGGTAATATCCAGTGTAAGTCAAGGATCAGCAATTGAAGATGTTATAGCAGGTCTTCATGAAGCAATAGCCGAAAGAATATACAGTATGTCCAGCAGAATAGGATTCGAAAAAGATGTGGCTTTCACGGGAGGTGTAGCAAAAAACAAAGGGTTTGTTGATGCTTTAAGCCGAAAAATAGGTTTATCTCCAATAGTTCCGGATGAACCCCAAATAATCTGTGCATTTGGGGCGGCGCTTGCAGCCATCAAAAAACACAGTGGATCCATTTAACTGTGCTTTTTGTTGGCAGAGCATTTTGAAAATTGTTGTTAAACAAAGGTAGGCACTTCTCGAAAATGTTGAGGGAAAGAAAAGAGATGGAAGGAAAATTGTTACGTGTAAGCAGAAAATCCTTTGCCCAGAATTGAATAGCCCGTTATTAACTTCATTATCTCGCTGGTTCCGTCAGGAATCGTCATCATTCTTGCGTCTCTATAGTATCTTTCTAATGGTGCTTCGTCTGAGACACCTAAACCACCATGAATTTGCATTGCATCGTATGTTACCTTAATAGCTGCCTCGCCTCCATAAACTTTAGCCATGCTTGAAAGCCTTCTAGCTTCCGGGCTACCTTTAGCGATAGCATCTATTGCTTTGTATCCAAGGAGTCTTCCAGTTTCTATCAAAACGTTCATGTGGTAAAGCATTTCTTGAATCAACTGAAACTTACCGATGGGCTTACCAAACTGCACTCTTTCTTTGGCATACTTAACTGAGGCGTCGAAAGCTGCTTGGGCTATTCCAATTGATGCTAACCCCATTCCTGATCTTGGCAGTGTCATAAGTGCTGTAAATGGTGACATTTGTCCAAGTAAAGTCATCATTCCCTCTGATAATGGCAAAAGCTCTTTCAGTTTTGGGTCCGTGAAAGCTTTACTCATCATAACGGTCATCTCGTTGTCCTTTGGAACTTTGCAATCTTCAAAGAACATCTCTGATGTGGGGGCAGCCTTCCAACCTATTTTGTGTAATTCATTTGTGTCGAATGGTGATGCTTCCCTATCTAATAGAAAGAAAGACTCTGCACCTGTGTTCAGGTCCTTTGCGCCGACGAAGGCTGCATCTGCAATTGTTCCATTACTAATCCAAGTTTTCTTACCATTGATAATGTAATAATCTCCTTCTAGTTTAGCTGTAGTCTGAAGGTTTGAAGTGTCGCATCCTGCTTCTGGTTCTGTTTCGGCGAAGCATCCTATAAACTCTGCCCTTTCCAACTTTGGCATCAGTTTGCTTTGCGTTTCTTCAGAAGCTAGGGGGACAAATATTGCTGGAATAATACCCATGCCGAACAATGGTAATAAACTTGTCCAAACTTTCCCAACCTCTTCTGCCATTATTCCAAATATTACTGGATCCTCAGCAAATAGGCTTCTTGCACTTTCTGGATCGAGAGCAACACCGATTTTCTTGAATTTTTTCATTATATCTATAGCTTCTTCTTTTGTCAAGGGACCCTTTTTGTCTCTTTCATCAGCGATTGGAGCAAATTCCTTTTTGAGGAAATCTCGAATGCTGTCTCTGAACATGTTTTCCTCTTTTGTGAAATCAAAATTCACTTATTTTTCCTCCTTTACTCTCACATAGCAGACAGTAACGATTAAGTTTTTTGTATTGTTTATTGAAAAACTTGCACAGAACCACTGTGGGTGTTTAGACTTCACTGTGCTCCTTTATATTATGATTCTCACAAACTTGTCAAATTATTGAATACATATAAACTGATTCATTTGATTCCAGAGAAATAGGAGCTTTCTTTCTTATGACCAATCCTTTCTGTTCAAGGACATTTAGATGTGCTACTGTTTCTCCAAGAGCCAAGTATTTTTGGAAAGAAGGAAACTCGTTCCAAGACTTATAGTTAACATTCCAATGAACCTTGGAAGCTAAAGTGTAAGCGGTTACACTCTCACACTTAAGCTCTTCCATGATTTGGATCAGTCTTTGTTCATGATGAGTTTTGATTTGCGTAATCCTTTCCTGATAATTTGTAAATATTTCTTCATGTGCAGGCAAAACAACTGCAACATCAAGTTTTTCTATTCTCTCAAGACTGTTCAAATAATCTGTTAATGGATCCATGCCTTCCATAAATTGAGCTATGTGTGGGGTTATAGTTGGCAATAGATGATCTCCTGAAATGAGAAGTTTTAATGAAGGCTCGTATAAACATACGTGACCTGGAGAATGCCCCGGAGTCCACAAAACCCTAAAGTTATAATCGCCAATTCTAAGATCTTGGCCATCTTCCAATTGAAATGCTGTTTCTGAAAGTTCTAAGTAAGCTTGTGAATTGAAAAAGGCAGGATGGAACTTTTGCAAGTTCATTGCAATTGAAGAAGGTGCACCGTGATTTTTGAGAAAGTTCTCCATGCTTACTCTGTAGCCCTCAAATTCTGTTGACATAAGCTTTGACAATTCAGCTTCCACATGATGTATCAGAATTTTCACGTCTTTAGAGGCTTCTCTGAAACGGTGGATTAGTCCCACATGGTCAACGTGAAAATGGGTCAACAAGAGTTCAGTTAATGCTTCAATTCTCACTCCTGCTTTTAAAATTCCTTCGCATAATGATTGAAATGTTTGAGGAAAGTTTAGTCCAGTATCAATCAGGAGGTTTTGATCCTTCGACTTTATTAGGTACGAATTCAAATGCCCTAAAGGACTGTAAGGCAACTCAACTCTAATTTGGAATATATTAGGAAAAACCTCTCTAATCATTTCCCTTGGCCTCAGCTTGCCTGAAAAATTGTGAGGAGCCAATTGAATTCATGAAAATCACTGGATTAAATTCAAAATCCTTGCTGCGTTTAAACCAAGAATGCTCTCTTTCTCGTGTTCGGTTAAATGTTCGCATTCTTTTATAAGGTCTACTTCATATTTCATGTTGCTTCCCCACACAACAGGGTAATCAGAACCGTATAAAAGTCTGTCCAAACCCATATGTTCTCTTATTCTATTCAATATTTTCTTTGAATAAATGAAACCAGACGCTGCTGCAGAATCAAAATACACGTTGCCAAAATTCTTCGCTAACTCCAACGCTTCATCAAACCATATTCCAGGCGAGTATGCACTGTAGCTTCCTGCGTGAGCCAAAACGATAATTGGGCTGTAGCTTTCTAAAACGGGTTTCAAGTATTTTGGGTTGGCATCTTCAGATAACTCTGCAATTTCCCATGGTCCTGGATCGCAACCTGTGTGATAAAGAATGACTTTTTTGTTTTTTTCGCAGTATTCGCATATTTTTTCAAAATTCCTGTTTTCGGTAGGAGAAAACATTTGAAGAGTTGGAAGCATTTTCACGCCTTTGAGTCCCAACATGCTGATCTCTTCAAGTTTTGTCTCCACGTAATCTTCACCTTTGTTTGGATTGACAGAACCGAACCCGAGAAATTTGTCTGGATGCGCTTTTACAAGATTTGCGATTTCTTGGTTTGAAGTTTTCATTTCTGGGTAATAATTGACCAATTCTTGAAAAAATCGTTTTATTTCATCTTCTATTGATGTAAATCTTGGTGCGAAGTCCAAAAGTGATTCTAAATGGCGTTTTCTCAGCCTACTTTTGATCTCTGGTTTTTCCACATCTGAAGGATCTGCATCTACAGCCAATATGACAGCATGATCTACGCTGCCTCTTTCCATTTCCCTTAAGATTTCAGTTTCGTGAATAAAAGGGTGAACATGAATGTCAATTATCAATTTATTATCAACTTTAATAAAAAGAAGTGGAGTTATGTTAACTCTGTCACGGCTTTATTTTTAAGGTATAGGTAGATTCATTTCTCTATACCATTCTCTGGCAACTATGTATCTTTGAATTTCTCCTGTTCCCTCTATTATGTCTATGATTCGGGCATCGCGATAGAAACGCTCAAGATCAGAATCCACGTATCCGTAGCCTCCATGAATTTGAAGAGCATTATCTGTAACTTCTATCGCTGTGTTGGCTGCATATGCTTTTGCCATAGACGCGTGTTTAGTTATTAATCTTGGATCGCCTTTAGTGTCAATGAGCCAAGCAGTTTTGTATGTTAACAATCGTGCTGCCTCTATTTTCATCGCCATTTCAGCTATTTTCCATTGTGTAAACTGGAATCGGTGTATTGGCGTGAAGAATTGTTCTCTTTCAGTGGAGTACTTCAAAGCTTTTTCAAAGGCGCCTTGTGCTATTCCTACGGCTCCAGCAGCTATAGGTGTTCTGCTGAAGTCAAAATATGACATTATTTGGTGGAATCCTTTGCATTCTTGACCTAGAAGATTGCTCAGTGGTACTCGAACGTCGCTGAATGCCATTTCTGCCTGTGGGGCTCCCCTGAATCCCATTTTTGGCTTTAATGGTGTAATGTCTAGTCCTGGCGTTCCCTTTTCAACTATGATTTGGCTGACGCCTCTGTACGGTGGCGATGCATTTGGATCTGTTTGACAACATACTATAGTGAATTCTGCAATGTCTCCACATGTAATGAATGTTTTAGTTCCGTTAATTTTCCAATGGTCTCCTTCTTTTACTGCTGTTGTATCCAATCCTATCATTCCAGCATCGGATCCATGCTTCGGTTCTGTAAGCGCCATTGCACATGTTATTTCACCCTTAGCAATTCGAGGAAGATATTTTTCTTTCTGTTCTTCAGTGCCGTACATTTCAATTAATCCAGCAAAACCTACACCACCTAGTATGGAAGCAAGTGTGGAATCTGCCCTGTTGAATTCCTCTGCCACTATGCATGCTTCAATGCATCCCAGCCCCTGTCCTCCATATTTTTCTGGGAGGCTTGCACCGATGAAGCCTAACTGTGCAGCTTTCCTATAGAATTCCCATGGAAACTCGTATTTTTGATCGTATTCTCTGCCTTTCTCCGATATAAATTCTTTCTCAGCAAATTCGCGGGCAGCCCTTTTAATTTCAAGCTGTTCTTTCGTGAAGCCAAACTCCATTTTCACACCTCATTTCTCACACTTTCTGAAGATATCATGTACTTGAACTTTTCCTTAAAAAAACTATCAATTTATATCTTAATTTGGAGTTTTCATCGAATTACCTGCAAATAATAAAATCTGCAGATAAAAAGCAAACCATGAACTTACTTTTGGGAATATGCTTAAACTAGGGCAATATTTGATCAAAGTGTGAAAGATATGTGATGATCACATTAGAAAAAAAGAAGGTGAAGTGAAAAAGATTGCTACTTTTTATACGTGTAGAAACCTTTTCCTGTTTTAGTTCCAAGTTCGCCTTTTCTAGCCATCTCTTCCAGCAGTGGGCTTGGCTTGTAATATACTCCGTATTTGGCTTCAATCTCCTTCAGCTTCGCAAGTACAATGTCTATGCCTAATGTGTCAGCTAATTCCAAAACGCCTATAGGCATGTTAAATCCTAGCTTCAATGTTTTGTCTATGTCTTCTGCAATGGCTATGTTATTTCTTATAAGCTCTGCAGCCATGTTTACTGAGACGTAAGTCTGCGTCATTGGATCGAATTTTTCAGCTTTGTCTGGCGATATTTGTGGCATGGCGAATTTTCCTTTTTCAGGATACGTGTAAAAGCCTTTCCCTGCTTTTACTCCAAGTTCGCCTTTTTCGATTTTCTCTTTTATCAATGGTGCAGCTTTGAAGTTTGGCTCTCTCTCTTCCATGAACTTTATGACGTGGTATGCTACGTCTATGCCAGTAAAGTCTAATAGTATAAAAATGCCCATCGGCATTCCGGCTTTGTATATTGCTGCAGCATCTATTTCTTCAATCGTATATTCTCCTTTGTAAACCATCCACGCGACCAGATTTGTTCCAGCTATGGTTATTCTGTTCGCTATGAAGCCTGGGACATCCTTTTTACACAATACTGGCTCTTTGCCGAACTTCTTTGACAATTCTATTGTGACATTTGTGGTTTCATCGTTTGTTTTTTCTCCTCTTATAACTTCAACCAAACGCATAAGCTGAGCAGGGTTGAAAAAGTGCATGCCTACTACTTTCTCTGGACGATGTGTTGCAGAAGCAATTTCAGTGATTGAAAGTGCGCTTGTGTTTGTTGCTAAAATCGCGTGTGGTGGTGCGTTGGCATCTATTTCTTTAAATATTTGCTGTTTTAACTTTATTTCTTCTGGAATTGCTTCAATCACAAAATCAGCTTCTTTGACAGCATCAGCTAGTGACACAAGTGGCTTTATTCTTCTTAATGTTTTGTCTGCTTCTGCTGGGGATATTTTGCCTTTTTCTATAAGTTTGCCTATGCTCCATCTAATTTTCCCCATGCCACTATTGACAAACTCTTCCTTTATGTCTCGCATGGTTACCTCATAGCCCGCCATTGCCGCAACTTGTGCTATTCCATGTCCCATTGCTCCAGCTCCCATTACAGCAATTCTTTTAATATCCATAGGTACATCACCAATTTTGTTCGTAGTGAATAGTGTATGGCTTTCTTAAAATATTTTTCATCAAGTTTTCCAGTTTTCAACAATTCATAAAGGTAAGCTGTTTACCAACTTTTTGTTTGGATTTTGAGTTAGGCAACTGATGTCAAATCGGACAAGAATGTACAAATGTGTTTTTGTGGGCTAAAGCTCCATTCTGAAGGCCTTACTAAGTATCAATTCAAGATTTTTGTGATGCCTTCTTTCATCTTCTACAAAGTGATCCAACAACAATTTCAAAGCTTCATCCTTCGTCTTTTTTGATTCTTCCTGAATTTGCTGTATCATTTTTTCCTCAATTTTCACATGTTCTTCTATTTCTTTTCTCACAGCCTTTTTATCAGCGTCAATGTCTATTGAAAATTCCCAAAATGATTTTGGTCCACCTATAACTTTCAACACTGCTTGCAAAATTTCAGCATGCTTTTTCGTGTCCAACCGCATCTCTTGAATTAGAAGTTTCGCAGCTATGCTATCAATTCTACCTTCAAGGTTTTCGAACTTTTCAGCTGTTTCCTTCTCTAATTTGATTTGCTCTTTTATCAGATTCGAAATTGCTTTTTCAGTTTTCATAATTCTGTTTTCTCCTTCTTGAAATCTACAGTCTTATAGATTCATTAGTATGAAAACCCTTCTTGTATATATATCATTTTTCTTGACTTTTATTGAAGATATTGCAATAGGAACACGTGACTATTTATATTTGGATGTAAAACTATCAAGCCATGAGGAGATTAGAGTATGATAGAAAACGATTTTCTAAGCACAGAGGAAGAAGCTAAACTTAGACAGGAAGTTAAAGATTTTGTAAAGAACGTAGATCCAGAGCTTCTCAGAAAAATGGATGGAAATAAGGTTGACTATCCTTTCGAATTTCTTCAACAGGCAGCCAAAAGCAAGCTACTAGGTCTTCGTTTTCCAAAAAAATACGGCGGAAGAGAGTTCTCATGGACAGCTGAGATGATCGCTTTAGAAGAGATTGGTGTGCTTGGCATGGGCTTAGGATGCAGTTATGCAATGGTTAGCATAGTAGGCGAGGCTATAAACCGTTTCGGCGCAGAATGGCAAAAGCAAAAATTTCTGAAGCCCATGATTAATGGGAAAAAACTTTCTGCGGAAGGTTTAACTGAACCAAGAGGAGGAAGTGACTTCTTCGGAACTTCAACGAAAGCTGAACAAAAAGGGAACAGATGGATTATAAATGGAGAAAAACGATTCATTGCTGGCGGTAAAGCCGCAGACTTCTACTTGATTTATGCCAAAACAGATCCAAAAGCACCTGGGTATAAGTCTCTAACCGCATTTTTAATTGAAAAAGATATGGGTGTAAAAATTGAAGAGGTCTACAACCTTTTGGGTTTTAGAGGCATGGGAACCGCGAGAATAGTTTTCAAGGATGTGGAGGTGCCTAACGAATATATCGTGGGGGAACTTAATGGTGGCTCAGTTATATTTAATCACATGATGGTTCCTGAACGATTAACATCTGCGGCAGGCGCAATAGGAACAGCAAGAACAGCCTTAGAGATTGCAGTGAATTACTCGACAAAACGGAAAGCATTCGGAATCCCTATACGAAATTTCCAAGCCATAAACTTCAAGATAGCTGAAAGCGTTGCAAAACTTGACGCTGCCAGAGCTCTTGTCTATACAGCTGCAAAGGCTGCAGATGCTGTGGAAAAAGGATTACCAATAGACCCGAGACGCCTAGTGAGTGAAGCAAAATTCTTTGCAACCGACACTTGCTGGGAAACTGTAAATGTGGCAATGCAAATCTTGGGTGGGATAGGTTACACACAAATTTACCCTGTGGAGAGACTTCTAAGAGACGCAAGGCTATCACAAATATGGACTGGAAGCAACGAAATTATGAAGCTGCTGATTCAACATGAGGTTTACAAGATGATGGGGCTTTCATCAAGAGATAGAAATGTGGAAATGGACGCTATGGAATGGTATAAAGAAGCAGAGAAAGTCTACGAGTGAATGTGAAACTTGTTTAATGATCTTTCTACGGCTCAGCATATTACTTAAGCTGAAACTCTATCTTTCTTTAAGTATTACGTGAAGGTTATAGGCATTTACATCGTTGGATGAACTTGGAGTAAAGAGATTAGGAAAACTATGCCTCTTTAGATAAATAATCACAATATTTCTCTGCTCTTTTCCTTATTTCATCCTTTTTCTCTAAGAATCTTTGCCCAGAAGGCAGAATAGCCAAAGAAAAACTCCTGTGTAAGGCTTCTTCACTCCAGCGATTCTCTTGCAAAACATCCTTATCAAAGACGAGATTAACCTGACCACGATCAATGTTTATCTTCGCTTTGGCTTGACACAAAGCACACTCAAGTTTACCATTTCTTATTTGAAAGAGGTTCTGGTGACAGACAGGGCATAGGCCAACTTCTCCAAGGTAACTCCTTTTCTCATCAGGCTTGCAAGCTGCCTCAAACACGTTAACTCCAACCATTTTAGCTCTTTTCATAGCGTCAGCATTCAACAAAATCTCTCCTGGTCCCTGAGAATAAAACATACACTGATCAACAACTTTTAGGCCACATGTTAACATGAAAACATTAAGCATAGGCAGTGAAAAAGAATCCCATCCGCCAATACCGGAAACCCCTATCACTGCGCCTGGCTTGTCCATATTTTGTGATAAGCCTCCGAAAAATGCTATGTTCCGGTCGATGATCATTTTTATTATTCCAGCTGGACCAAAAAGATATGTTGGAGCACCGAGTATTACAGCATCACTTTCCAATAGCTTGTTTCGGAATTTGCTCCAATCATCTTGTATGCGACATTCCTCCTGTTTAAATATACAAGCCATACAGCCCTTACAAGGTTCGATTTTTAGGTCTGTAAGCCGCATTAGATCCACATCAGCTCCCATATGCTGAGCCTCCATCAAAGCTTCCTTAACCAAAACTTCCGTATTTCCCAATTTTCGGTAACTTCCAACAAGTCCAAGAATTTTCATATATTCCACCCAATTTTATGATTGATTTCACGCTTAATAAATATTCAAAATGTGGACGATTAGCCATGCCCATTTTTTAACGTATAATAAGTTATTAGGCTCTTGGCGATTAGGTTTCCGTTATTATCTTTCACTTCCACATCGCTGACAAGAATCCTTGAGCCTTTATTTATTTGTCTTGCCTCTGCGGTGAGTATGCCAGAGCTAATGGGTTTTAAGAAGTTTATCTTTCTCTCGACAGTGACTGGGACCCCTTCCAAGTTGCTTGATCCGAAGGCTGCCCATGCTGCGGCTGAATCAGCTAGGCTTGCCGTGGCTCCGCCGTGAACTGTGTTCAGTAGTTGGGTATGCTTTTTCTCAATTTTCATTGACAAACGGGCATAACCCTCTCGAACTTCTTCTATTTTCATACCCAAAAGTTGATAGAATGGGCATTCTTCTGCTTGTTTAATCAACTTTTCCAAATCAAAACGCACAGTTGTTCCCTTCCGATTCTAAGGTAACATCGCTTGCAAGCGCAGTATTATGTTTTTCTCAAATTAGCAGACGAAGTCAAACAAGCCTTTAATACTGAAATGCTGGCATTTGATTTTGAAGGCGAGAAATATTGGAAGATTTAGAGAGCTATCGTGAAATTGGAGAGAAGTTAACTGAAACTTTAAGATTGCAATGTTTTCCATTAGCTATAAAACTTGTTGAAAATGAGGATAGGTTCCCTGAAGGAGTTAGGAGACCCAAGGCTTTTGGAATGAGAATAACCATGTGTCAAGGCTTCGCTATGTCCAGAAGAATAGGATGGACTGTGGGCTTAACTGCTGATGACATGAAATGCATTCCGAATCTTATAGCGTATGGTTTCGCTGAACTTGAGGATCAGAACGCCCTTGTAGAAGCCTTTAGAGCGATGGATTATTATGAAACGGATGAAACAGCTAAAAAGGCTATTTCAAGCATGATAATTCTGGAACCGGAAAAGTACGGTGGCATAGTGGTTTCGCCGCTTGGTTGGACTAAGATATTGCCTGACTTGGCCCTAATATACTGCAATTCAGCCCAAGCAATGAGGTTGATCCAAGCCACAGTCTACAAGACGGGGGAAAGAATCGTAACTCCACTTTCTTGCCTAGGGGCAAGCTGTTTGGAAGGTGTATTGAGAACTCTTCTTTCTAGAAAGCCTGGCTTGGTTGTGCCTGGAGCTGGAGATAGAGTTTTTGGAGCTACACAAGATCATGAATTGGCCTTTACAGCACCGAAGGAAATGTTAAAGGGTATCGCAGAAGCGCTCAAGAAGGCCGGATATGAGAAAGGTGTGCGGTATCCAATACCAACCAGCATAGTGGAGCCATCAATGGTGCCAGATGCATGGATTATGCTAAACAGTAAGCTGAAAAGAAAAATTCTTTAGGAGCTATATAGACTTTCGCTAGTGTGGTTTAATGAACTCCTTCTTTTGGGATTCTCATAAAGACGCGCACAAAAGTTTACCTTTTGTCACAGTCGTCTCCTACCGGCAAACAAAAAGGTTATTTCTATAGAGGGAAAAATTCATAGGTTATGAAGCCTTCGGGCTCTCTTTTCACGGTTTTTAATTGAACTTTCATTTTCGGCTTAATCTTTTTAGGATCGTCTACATTTAGCCATGCTAAGACTTTTATGCCTTCCTTCATTTGGGCAATGCCGACTATATAGTCTTTGTAGTGAGCATATGTCGAAGGCTTAACGAATATCATTGTGCAGGTTAAGAGTTCCCCTTCCCCGCTCAAGGGTATCCAGTCCATGTCTGATTCTAGGCATTTGGGGCAATCGGTCTGTGGCGGAAAATATCTCTTGCCGCATTTTTTGCATTTGGTCATGTAAATCTTGCCTTCCTTTAATCCTTCAAAGAACTTTGGAATCTTGGCTATTCCGAATTGAAATCTTAAAGGTAGTTCACGCACGCTTATGTAGATAGGAAGCTTTGATTTTTCGTCTTCGATTATTGGTAATCCTTTTTCTGTTATGCATTTTTTTGCGGTTTCACCTAATTCTGACATAGGATTTTCCTCCTTATACACTTGGTTTTTCTAGTGAAAGTATGGTTACATAGGCGTAATGTCCAGTTCCGCCAATGTTGTGGGCTAGAGCTCTTCCATTCTTTATGTTTGCTTGGGCTTCTGGGCTGGCATACTTGCCATATTCTTGGCGAAGTTGCTTTGTTAGGCTGTAAATCATTGAGCTCCCTGTAGCACCTATGGGGTGACCTTTGGCTTTTAGGCCTCCGTCAATATTTACTGGAATTAGTCCGCCATTGTAGGTTTGCTTTTCTCTCACAAGTTTTGGGCCTTCTCCTCTTTTGCAAAAGCCCAGATCCTCATATGCCATTAGTTCCGCTATTGTGAAGCAGTCGTGCACACATGCTACATCAAAATACTTAGCTGAATTGTCATAGTCTACTCCTGTTCTTTTGTATGCCTGTTTGGCAGCCTCAACCGCAGATTCTAAACCTGAATATTCAAGTTTTAGGAACATGTCTCTTTTGCTGAGGTTTATGGTTCCTGTGGCGCAACCTATGCCGCTTATCCACACTGGTGTGTCTGTAATTTTCTTGGCAACGTTTTCGCTGGCCAATATGACAGCGCTTGAACCGTCTGTAAGGGGGCAGCAATCGAAAAGTTTCAGTGGCCAAGCAACATATCTTGACTGCATGACAGTTTCAACAGTTATCGCTTTTCTGAATTGGGCTTTGGGATTCACAACCGCATAATGATGGTTTTTAACAGCTATTTCCGCCAAATCTTCCTCTTTTAGACCGTGCTTCCACATGTAACTCGTGGCATGTAACGCGTAGTATCCTGGAAAAGTCATGCCGAAGTTTTCGAATTCCCAGAAGAAATTTCCAGCCCTTCCAATGAGTTCTATCTGAACCGGTGATGGGGACTCGTACATTTTTTCCACGCCCATAACTAATGCTATGTCAACATATCCGCTTGCAACAAAGTTGTATGCAGCTGCTACCGCGGCACTGCTTGTTGCACATGCTGCTTCAACTCTCATGCTTCCTTTTGGAAGTGTTCCACAATATTCTGAACATATAGCCGCTGGTAAAGCTTCAGCGCTCCATCCGCCTGCGCAGCCTACAACTAGAAATTCCATATCCTTCGCTGAGAGATTTGCGTCTTTTAGGGCTTCACCTGCGGCTTCCCACGCAAGTTCATCGATTCTCACGTCATATCTATTTCCAAATTTACTCTGACCAACTCCAACTATGGCTACATTACGCAACTTGGCCACCATTCAAAATTTATCATTTAGCTGAGTTACGAATGTTTTCGATTTATTTCTTTCGGTTTGAAAGTTAAATTTGAATGTAACATATCGCTATTTTTATTTACTTTGTAGATTAATTAAGTTCAAGTGGTCAGTGTGAGAACTTCAAAAGAATATTTTGAAGATCTTCGTAAAATGAGAAAAAACGTGTATATGAATGGAGAACTTGTGGAACGTGTTGATCCTGAACTTTTGCCATCAATACGAGTGCTTTCGAAAACCTTTGACCTTGCAGAAGATGCTGAATTTAGGGATTTAATCACCACAACCTCGCATTTAACTGGGGAGACTATGAACCGTTTTACGAATGTGAACAGAAGCTCTGATGACTTGCTGAAGAAGCAGAGGATGATAAGACAAGCTTGCCATCTCACGGGCGGCTGTATCCAACGGTGTATGGGATGCGATGCGATAAACTCTCTTCATTTCGTAACTTATGAGGTTGATAAAGCGTACGGCACGGAATATCACAAGAGATTCTTGAAGTTTTTGGAATATTTCCAGAAGAATGATTTAACAGCTGCAGCAGCGCAGACAGATGTTAAAGGAAATAGAAGCCTTAGGCCTCATGAGCAGAAGGATCCTGACCTTTATGTGCGTGTGGTGGAGAAACGTGATGATGGTATAGTTGTTAGAGGCGCAAAAAACCATATTACTATGGCTGCTATTGCTGATGAGATAATATGCTTACCTACTAGAGTTATGATGGAAAAAGATGCTGATTACGCTGTTGCATTTTCAGTTCCAGCGGATGCTGAGGGAGTAAAATTGATAACGCATGTTGCGAATCCACGACCTAGGAAGGTGTTTAAGGCTCCTGTTGCTGATTTTGGGTTTGCAGATTCTTTTGTGATTTTTGATGACCTCTTTGTTCCCTGGGAAAGAGTTTTCATGTGTGGTGAATGGCCTTTTGCGGCTTTGTTAGCTCATGGCTTTGCACTTTATCATAGGCACAGCTATACTGGATGCAAACCTGCGGTGACGGACATAATAACTGGTGCGTCGGCTCTAGTGGCTGAATATCAGGGCATAGCTGATAAGCCGCATGTTAGGTCAAAACTGGCTCACCTGGCAAGTGTGGCTGAGCTTGTGTTTGCGGCAGGTATTGCTTCTGGCGTTGAGGGACAGAAGCATGAGTCAGGCAGTTTTATTCCAAATACAGTGTATGCGAATGTTGGTAGGCGACATGCTGGTTTAAACATTTACCATGAATCCGAGCTGCTCACGGACTTGGCAGGTGGATTACCTGCAACTCTTCCGTTTGAAGGAGACTTTGCGAATCCTGTGACTAAGCGTTATCTTGAGAAGTATATTATGAGGAAGGATGATGTTTCGCCTGAGAATATTCATTTGTGTTTTCGTCTTCTTGCAGACATGCTCTGTTCGTCTTTGAGTGGGGTTTCAGCTGTTGCAGGGGTTCATGGAGGTGGTTCCCCAATTATGGAGGAGATAACTATTGCTGCCACTTACGATTTTGAAGAGAAGAAGAAGATAGCGAAGTACTTGGCTGGTATTGAAGAGCGTTAAGAAGTCTAGTCTTGGTGCCATAATTGATTTGGAAGGAATAATGGCATTTTCAAGTAACTTTATTATCTTGTTGGTGGAATTGAAGGGTGAATGTTTCAGTAAAATTCCTATAGAACATTGTTTAATAACGTTTAAATATAATTTACGTTTCCTTATATATGGAGGAAGAGAGAAAAATGAATAAAAAAATAGCTTTGATTCTGATTTCTTTGCTTTGCATATCTCTGATGGCTTTCGGTATGCGCTTTACTTCAGCAGCGGGTACGTTGAAAGTCGGAGTTATAGGTCCATATAATCTTCCGCAGTGGCATAATTATCTTGGTGGAATGCAGGGCGGAGCACAATTAGCTATGATGGATATTAATGCGGCAGGCGGCATAGATGTAGGCGGAACACCTTATACCATTGTGCTTGAAATGGAAGACGAGCATGCAATGCCACTTGACGAAGGAGCGGCTTACACGGCTACTATGAACCTTCTCACGGCAGGCTGCAGGTATATTATAGGAGGCTTTAGGACAGAGTGTACATGGAAGATTATTGAAGCTGTTAAAGATTGGAATAGTGGGCTTCCTGACGAGGATAAAGTGATCTTGTTTATAAACGGGGCTTCCACAGATGAGCTCATAAGCACAACTGTTGCAACAGACTACAGCACATATTGGTGGCTTTTCAGGATAAACCCAATAAACTCGACAATGCTGTTTAAAAACTTGTTAGGCTATCTGCAAGGCTACCTTATTCCATATAAGTTGGCGCCGATGTACGGCGGAAACGTAAAATTCGGATGCCTCGTTGAAGACCTAGCATGGACAGCGGGCATCTCTTGGTATATGGCAAATGTTGGTCTTGGACCTCAAGCGACATACGTTTATGGTGCAAGGTCAACACCAGGCACAACAGACTTCTCCGCATATTTGAATGCTGCTGCAGCAGCTGGGGTACGTTTGCTTACCATTGCGTACACGTTACCTGACGCGCAGTACCTAATTAATCAATGGAGAGCAGGGAACTACCCATTCATGATTGTTGGAATCGACGTGTTTGCACAAACAAACTTATGGCCCAGTTGGACTGGTGGAAGATGCGAATACGAAGTTTTAATGGATTTCTCTGGAACCAGAACCCCCATTACACCCGAAGCCACCGCATTCTGGGATCATTTTGTCGGCAACTTCAGCGCACCTCCGCCAACTCCTGCTGCATGGCCAATCTACACAGCTTGGGGCGCATACAACGGATTCATAATCCTTAAACAGGCTTTAGAAACCGCGGACACATTCAACTCACTTACGGTCAAGTCAGTTCTTGAAACACAAGAAACACAGGTTTTAAATGGAAAGTCCAAGTTCACATCGACACATGACGTCTACAGCCTTACTTACGGACCAACATGGCCAGACGGCTACACAAGAGGCATGATGGTACAATGGACAAACTCGAGCTCATCCTTGACCTCATTCGTGAAGAATGTTGTTTCACCAGTAGATAAATCGTATTCGCGGAAGACGCAGGTTCCTCTATGGATATACGACTTGGCACTGTGGGATCTCAATTTCGATGGAAAAGTGGATGTGAAAGACGTAGCACGAGCAGCCAAGGCCTTCGGTGCGCTTCCAGGAACACCTGGATGGGACATAGAATGCGACATAAACCTTGATGGTAAAATTGACGTCAAAGATATTGCCGCAATAGCCAAGAAATTTGGTCAGCGCCATGAGCCATGGCCACTTCCATAAGTCTGATGAGTAATCCTATGAAACACTCTCAAACCCCCTTTTTTGTGTAAATAGGACATAGGAAAATTTTATTAATGATACGTCCCTTTGTTGTAAGAATCAAAGATAGATGGTGAGAGGGTGCTGGAGGCAATAATTATATTCGGCACGATTTCAGGGCTTATATATTCTTTGATTGCTTTAGGTTTTACATTGGTTTATGGAATTTCTGGAATGGCAAACTTGACTCATGGCGTCTTCTTTGTAGTAGGCGCTTATCTATATGGTGTTTTTTCAAGCTATCTTTCAGGACTTATTTCTCCAGCTTTCTTTTATTTAATACCCGTGTTAGCTATGCTTTCATCTTTTGTACTTACCGGAATAATTGGAAGCGTCTTTTATAGGGTTACACTTCACCAAATATTGGGCGACGAAGTTGGCATACTCATAGCATCTATATGCGGATGCATAATATTTCAGCAATTAATATACATAATTATGGGAATGACTGCAGCCTTCAATTTTAGAATCGAGTTACTTATACCTGGAAAAATAACTTTAATAAACACAGACGTGTTAGCTGGGCAAAGTCTAGCTGCTTTGATCTCCCTTTTAGCCTTCGTTATTCTCTCGCTTTTCATTTCAAAAACAAAAACTGGGAAAGCTATGAAAGCTCTTTCACAAGATCTTGAAGCTGCCATGCTGGTTGGAATAAGCACAGAAAAACTGTACATGTTTACAACAGCCATTTCTGCAGGGCTGGCCAGTTTAGCAGGCGTCCTATACACGTCAACGATAACTCAAGGTGTATCATCATACATGTGGATGTTAGGTTTAGCTATCTCCTTCACAGTTGTGATACTTGGCGGACTTGGGAGCATCAAAGGTTCCCTCATCGGCGGTTTAATACTTGGGTTCACAGGAACCGCCGCAATAAAAATACTCCCTGAAGCAGGGGTTCTGCAGCAATCAATTCCCTTCATCGTTATAATTCTGGTACTTATAATTAGACCAAAAGGATTGTTTGGAAAACGGGTTGAAATGGAGTGACTGAACAATGCCAATCAGTGTGGTTACTAAATACGTTCGAAAAGCATATACAAATTTTGCTACACATATCTTCGATGCTCCACCGCGAATGCTAGCATTCCTTATTCTCATAGTTTTTACAGTTGTTCCTTATGCAGGTGTAGAACCGCGAAGACTAGAAATCTTGACGTCCGCAAATTTGATGGCTATTCTAGCTGTTAGTTGGGACTTGCTTGTTGGTCGAACAGGCTTGATAAGCCTAGGTCATGCACTTTTCTACGGTATTGGAGCTTATAGCTCAGCAATGCTATTCAAATACTTTCAATGGCCAATCTGGGTAACCATACCCATAAGCCTAATAGCCGGCGTAGGCATAGCATTAATAATCGGGACTCCCTGTTTAAGAATGAAGGGACCTTACCTCGCCCTTGTAACAATGGCTTTCCCAATAGCTTTTATAGGCTTCCTTTATTACTTCCGCGACATTTTCGGAGGCGAAGTTGGCATACAGCGTCTTCCGCAGATTTTTCCAATCCCCCCCTTTAGCTTGAACAACAGATACATAGCAAACTACTATTTGTCTCTCGTTCTATTGGCCTTGTCCTCAATCATAATTTACAAGATAGCAACATCGAAAACTGGAATAGTTTTCGTCTCCATCCTAGATGACGAGTTAGGGTCTAAAGCTTGTGGAATAAACGTGACAAAATATAAGCTGATGTCCTTCGCCATCAGTGGACTATTTGGAAGCCTAGCCGGCTCTGTCTACGCCCATACAATGGGAGGCTCAGCTACGCCCCGCTACTTCTACGACAACACCGCCTTAATTCCAGTCGAAAACTCCATAATTCCAATAATAGTTACCATTTTAGGAGGCATAGGAACAATATACGGACCAATCATTGGAACACACATATATTATTTATTGAACAGGTACGTATTCCAATACGTGATACAGATTGATCCACATATACAGCTGCTTATTTTTACATCGATTGTTGTGTTTTTAGTTGTCAGATGGCCACGTGGAATTGCAAGGGCCATAGTGGAAAAGCTTGAAGATTTAGAGGAACCACGTGAAATAGAGGAAATTGAAAAAGAAAAAGCTAAAAAAGTAGAAAAAGGTTAAATTTGATGTGAAACCATGCCTCTGCTAGAAGTTGAAAACCTAACAAAACGCTTCGGAGGTCTAATAGCAGTCAGCAACGTATGCTTTCACGTTAACGAAGGCGAAATAATAGGTATAATTGGACCAAACGGAGCAGGAAAAACAACACTATTCAATCTTATAACAGGCTATCTAAAACCAGATTCTGGAAAAATAAAACTTAACGGAGAAGACATAACTGGGCTGCCTCCAAACAAAATAGCAAACAAAGGTCTAGTGAGAACATTTCAAATAGTTAGACCTTTTAGGCATTTGCCAACTATAGCCAACATACTAGTAGCATTACAGTCTTATCGGGGAAGAAAAAGGGTTGAATGGATCAAAACGCCAGAGAGAAAAGCCATGGAAATGCTTGAAGACGTAGGTTTAACTGAAATGATGCTTGAACCGGCAGAAAACCTCTCCCACGGGGACCTTAAGCGGCTCGAAATGGCCAGAGCCATGGCATTAGAACCCGACCTCATACTTTTAGATGAACCTTTCGGTGGATTAAGCCTAGTGGAAACAGATTACATGGTTAAGTCCATACAAAGAATGCATCTTGATGGTCACACAATAGTGATAGTTGAACATAAACTACACGCACTTATGAAACTAGTTAAAAAAGTAATTGTCATGCACATGGGAGAAAAAATCGCTGAAGGAACGCCAGAAGAAATAGCGAAAAACGACAAAGTCGTCGAAGTCTATCTTGGGAAGGCGATTTAATGTTAGAAGTTAACAACTTGACAGTTCATTACGATGGAGCCATGGCATTGAACGATGTTAGCATAAAAGTGGAAGAAAGAGAATTCGTGGCAGTTGTAGGACCAAACGGTGCTGGAAAATCCACATTACTCAGAGCAATATCGGGAATTCTAGGGGAGTTGCAAAGAGGAAGAAGAGAGCAGGCGAAAATTTCAGGCTCGATTTTATTTGAAAAAGAAAAAATTGAAAAACTAAGACCATGGCAAGTGGTGAAAAAAGGGATAGTTCTCTGCCCAGAAAGACGCAGGCTTTTCTCTGAAATGTCAGTTTATGAAAACATTATGATGGGCAGCTACCTTAGAAAAGACAAAGACCAGATAAAAAAAGATCTGGAGCATGTTTATCAACTTTTTCCAATTCTAAAAGAAAGAAAAAACCAAATGGCTCAAACATTAAGCGGTGGAGAAGGACAAATGCTAGCGATTGGTCGTTCTCTTATGTCAAAACCTAAACTTCTAATGATTGATGAACCGTCTCTTGGACTAGCACCTCTAGTTAAGCAGAAAGTTTTTGACAGCATAAAAGAGGTTTGGGGCTCCGGTATAACAATATTGCTTGTTGAGCAGGATGCAAGCATAGCGCTAGAATTGGCCAACAGAGCATACGTCATTACGCATGGAAGAATCGCGGCTCAAGGAACAAGAGAAGAATTAATGAAAGATGAAGACATAAGAGAAATGTATATAGGCATATAAAACGTATCATTTTTAAAAGATTACATCTGAAAAGCTTAAGGCGTTGGTGTCTATGGTAAAATCAAAATCTGATCAAGCGTTAGATGAATACCTCAAAAGACCATGGATAAAATGGTATGAGAACGGCGTATCACCAGACGTTAAAGTTCCTGAAACAAACATCATAGACGTAATAGATGAAAACGCTAAAAAATGGGGAGACAAAATCGCCCTAATATTCTATGGAAGAAAAATCAAACATAACGAAATAAGAGAAGCATCTCTTAGATTTGCAGCAGCATTGTATGATCTAGGCATACGAAAAGGAGACGTAGTGGCCATATACTTGCCCAATTGTCCCCAGTTTCCCATAGCATATTATGGCATTCTAAGATTGGGCGCCACAGTTACGACTGTGAGCCCACTTTATACACCACGCGAGATCGCTTATCAGCTTCGAGACAGCAATGCTAAAGCAATCGTTTGCCTTGATCTACATTACGAAAAAGTAGAGAAGGCTTTAGAAGAAGCCAAACTAAACTATGTTATCATAACAAGCATATCCGATTACTTGCCGGGCAGCGAAGGTTTTATGGCTAGGCTTCGGGGAAAACCGTTAAAAGAAGAAATTCAACAACAGCAAGGTTTGCTGTCTTTCAGAGAGCTGCTTGAGAAATATCCTCCAAACCCGCCCAAGGTGCAATTATCTCCAGACGATTTAGCTGCGCTTCCTTATACGGGAGGAACAACTGGCGATCCTAAAGGGGCGGTATTAACTCATAGAAACATCGTAGCGCTTCAAGAACAAATGAGGCAACTGTTCACGAAAATAGAGGATGGAAAAGAATGCGCTATAGCTGCGCTTCCCTTTTACCACATATATGGGCAATCAGTAATAATGCTCACTGGAGCATTTCGCGGCGGAACAGGCATTCTATTTGCAAAACCCGAGTTGAATGAAATTCTAGATGCTATCCAAGATCACAGCGTGACACTATTTTATGGTGTTCCAACACTATACAAGTATCTGGTTGACGAACCCAAAACAAAGCGAATAAACTGGAAAAAAATTAAGTATCTCTTCTGCGGAGCAGATACTTTACATGAAGCCACACGCAAGAACTGGACGAGAATCACCGGACGGCAAATTAATGAAGGATATGGTCTTACAGAAACCACAGCCGTATCTCATGCAAACCCACCAGAGAGAAACAAACCAGGCTCTTTCGGCATTCCACTACCAGGCACGTATGCTGCTGTTGCTGACGAGGAGAAAAACGAATTCCTTACTCCAGGGGAAACTGGCGAGCTAGTGTTGAGTGGGCCTCAGATAATGAGAGAATACCTAAACAAGCCTGAAGAAAATGCAAAATGCTTCTTTGAATATCAAGGCATGAGATGGTTTAGAACTGGAGACATAGTAAGAATGGACGAAGAAGGATACTTCTATTTTGTAGAACGAAAAAAAGACTTGATAAAATACAAGGGGCTGTCAGTTTATTCACACGAAATAGAGGAAGTGCTTTACAAGCATCCTAAAGTAAAAGAAGCTGCAGTAATCGGGGTACCAGACCCTGAAGTTGGTCAAAGAATAAAAGCAATAATTGTTCCGGAAACCGATTACCGGGGAAAAATAACTGAAGAAGAAATCACCAAATGGTGCGAAGAAAGGCTTGCCCACTACAAGGTTCCTAAAATGATAGAATTCAGAGGCGAAGTACCAAAGACAGACGTTGGAAAAGTGGATCATAAGAGGCTTCGAGAAGAAATCTTTAGACTCTCAAAGTAATCAATATGAATCCAAGGGAGCTCTGTCATACACAAAACATTTTAATTTTCTCGGTCTAATGTTAGGTTGATGAAAAATGGCGCTACAAAAAGGAATTGGAAAACTCGTTTCAGCATTAAGAAACAAATTTATCATTAAATTACTAGGTTCTGTGGAAGCTTCTCGAAGATTATATGAAATACTGGTGCAATTTGTGGGAACAGTGACTATACTTTTGGGCGTAGTTATTAGTGCAATTGGATTATATGGGCTTGCAAGTGGAACAGGCATAACTTTTGCAGTGAGTGGAGTGATAAGCTTCTCTGCATCTCTAGGTAGCGTAATCACAAGCTTTGTGGGCTTACTATTACTGCTTGAGGGAATAGCAATAGTTTATACAAGCCTTAAACTGCCGCGGTTGATCATCTTTTCTGTAATTTTAGGATTTCTCTCTCTTAACATTCCAGCCGTCCTCATCGGAGCAGGTTATAGTTTAGCTGCAGGTATAGCAGCAATTGTGTTTGGTTATTGTTGGCTTGTTACCATATTCGTGTGGCTTTTGAGAGGCGAATAAAGGCTTAAACAACCAATAATAAGGCTGATCATGTTTGGTCAAAATTCTAGTCAATTATTTTTTTAAAAAAAGGAAAAGGGTGATTTTAATAATAATTTCTAAGTTGCTTTAGCCACAGCAGTTCCTATGCGTCCAAATTTCATTGCGTCAGCCATAGAACCTTCAATGGTGTATTGCTTAGCAAAGTATGCTCTTGTCTGATCTAGTTCCCGTGTTAGCATTTTATGGAAAACTTCTTCTGGTCCTTTCAATGTCACATCAGGTTTTTCATGTTTTCCTTCATGAAACGTAGCTGTGCCATTTTCGAATTTAATGAAAAAGTCTCCTTCCCCCTCAACTATGAACTGTACGACTTTGTTCCATCCAGTCATGAGACCTTTTGCTTCTGCAACATTGTTAGCTCTGTTCGTTAGTTCTTTGTAACCATCTTTTACTCTTCCCATTTTAAATACCTCTCCATTAGAGTGCGTGGCAAAAAATTTAAGTTTTTTCTTTAACTTTGGAAATAATTCAGATAGAAAAACAGAAAATAATGGTATTAGTTCTTTCGGATTAAAATACGTATGTTAATATCCAATTCTGGTGGAAAGTTTAAAATATTTCACTAGTGTAAATTCTATACTTCTAATGTTGTCAAAGGAGGAATTTAATGAGAAAGGTAGTCATAGTTGACTATTTGCGATCTCCGTTTTCCAGATCCAGACCGCAAGAACCTGAGAAGGACAAATTTAATCCATTAAGAATGGATCATGTAGCTGCTATGCTCGTTAGGAAAATTATTGATAGAACAGGCGTTAATCCTTCTGAAATAAACGAAGTTATTGCAGCATGTGCGTTAGGCGTGTGGGAACAGTGGACTTATGGGGGCAGATCAATAGTTATGCTGTCAAAACTTCCAGTGGAGGTTCCAGCAACATTTGTTGATAGACAATGCGGATCTTCGATGACTGCAGCTCATTTTGGTGCTATGGAAATCATGACTGGAAATTCAGATCTTGTGATTGCTTGTGGAATGGAACATATGACTCATGTTCCTATGGGTGATAATCCACATGTTGATCCACCAATGACTCTCATTGAAAACGAGGAATACAAAATGTATGAGATGGAAACGGGCTTTTTCATGGGGTTAACCGCAGAAAAATTGTTCCAAGAAGGAGCAGCAAAGCATGGTCTTACCAAAGAAGATTTAGATAAATGGTCTTTGAGAAGTCATCAGATGGCGGCAAAGGCCCAGCAAGAAGAATTTTTCAAGGGTGAAATAATGCCCATAACCGTAACAAATCCGGATGGAACCACAGAAACTATTGACAGGGACTTAAGTGTGCGAGCTGATACAACTTTAGAAAAAATTCAAAGTCTTCCACCAGCCTTTAAGCCTGGAGGTGTGATAACCGCTGGGAACTCGTCTCCATTAAATGCTGGTGCATCCTGTTTGATGTTGGCTTCCGAAGAGAAAGCAAAATCTCTTGGGTTAATTCCGCTGGGAGCAATCAAGTCCATGGGATGGGCTGCCGTTCCCCCAGCAGTAATGGGTAAAGGGCCTGTTCCTGCAAGCAAAATCGCACTTAAGAAGGCAGGACTGGAAGTTAACGACATTGATGTTTGGGAGATTAATGAAGCATTTGCAATTGTGACCCTGTGGTGTATTAAAGAGCTTGGAATAGACCCTGAGAAGGTTAATTTGAAAGGCGGAGCCATAGCCATCGGTCATCCATTGGGCGCTACTGGTGCAAGGCTTGTTGGAACAGTGGCGAGGATACTTGAAACTAAAGGTGCACGATACGGATTGGCCACAGCATGCATAGGCGGAGGACAAGGAGTAGCAACCGTCATCGAAAAAGAAAACTAAATTTCACAGACTTACGTTATAATTTACAACTATTCCTTTTTTGTTCTGATACACGGGTAATTTAGATACATAATTTTTAGTGATAATTCATAAACCTAAAGATTAAGCAGAAAGCATTAGAATTCGTGTTGTGTATGGATGAATCTAGGGTTCACACTGGAATTGATGGTTTAGACCAATTGATTGAGGGTGGTTTTCCAAAGGGAAGTTTAGTTCTTTTAGCTGGTAACCCTGGGACAGGGAAAACCGTTTTTACTATGCAGTTTTTGTATAAGGGAGCGGAAGATTATGGTGAAAACGGAATTTATGTTTCTTTTGCAGAAAGTGAAGATACAATAATTCACAATATGTCCAAGCTTTTTGGGCGTGATTTAAGAGACAAAGTTCATGGGAAAGTCAAAATTTTGGATTTTACCACTGTAACTGAAAAAGGCCTTCCAACCGTGCTTGAAATGATTCTTGGAGAAGTTGCGGCGCTAAACGCCAAGAGATTGGTTATCGACTCTTTCAGTGCTATGGCTCAAGCTTTTAAGGAACCAATCGAAGCAAGAAGCATTCTTCATAATGTTCTAGGCAAGCTTGTTAGGCAGTTAGAATGCACCACAATACTAATTGTAGAAGTCCCAATCGGAGGTAAGAAAATAGGCATAAGTATTGAAGAGTTTGTTTCTGATGGAGTCATTGTCCTAAAAAAAGATGATTATGAAGGCAGACTGCTCAGAGAAATCGAGATAAAGAAGCTTCGAGGAACCAGACTTGAACGCCAAAAATTCCTGTTCACGCTGAACAATGGTTTCAAAGTTTTTCCTTCATTCATCCCTAAAGAAGTGGAGAACCCTCCGAAATTTGAACCGACAAGAGCCACCAAAACGCATTATCCAAGTGGAATTCCAGAGCTCGACGAAATTTTAGGTGGGGAAGGATACCCTAGAGGTTGCTCAGTCTTATTCGAGCTGGGTGAAAATGTTCCAGTTGACGCCTTAGACGCTATTATCAACCCAACAATTGCAAATTTCATATTGAGAAACAGGGGGTTTATTACAGTTCCGATAATTGGGTATGGTCCAGAAGATGTGCGAAAAATGATTTCTTCCTTTACAGGCGAAGAAAAATTCGATGAATTTGCCCGAGTATTGGTTTTTCCTAATCCATTAATAGACATGAACAAACCGTACATTGTAGCTTGGCAAGATCCAACCGTGAAAGATATTGATGCCATAGAAAATTTCAATCGTTACATTGAAGCAGCCGTAGACTTGGCAAATAAGATCGGCAAAAACTTGATTCATGTTTTGAGTGGTGACTACCTCATATATATCACACAAAGGTTCAATGCGAGTGTGGTTGGCCGTTCAGTTATCGCCAACAAGTTGGGAAAAGACTTAATGATTTACATATCTATACCCAGCATTCCTAAAGTGACAAAGGTTTTCGCCGACACTTTAAACATGCATTTCAAAATAGAGGAGAAAAATGGAAGCATGATCCTCTTGGGAAAGAAGCCTAAAACCATTATTTACGTAATAGAGCCTGATCCTTCAAGAGGATGCAGAATAAAACTTACGCCAATACTATAAAAACTTGATTACATACGCACAATGGTTATAATAGAAAAAGGTTTTTCCCAGAAGCTTAACATAACTTGCCAGATTTGTTGGCGAACCATAACATTTTTGTTCAGTTTAAATTGCATTATATTTGCCGTGTGCACTATGCTTAAATGGAAGCAAATTGCTGAAGACTTCATATCAATAGATGTTGGCAAAGAATACAACGAAAAACCCTATTATTGGACAACCTTCTATTATTATAAAGGACTTGTCATAGATACTGGCTGCCCACACACTGCCGAAGAATCTGCAAATTTCTTAGAAACTATGAAGCTAAACGTCAAGGCGGTTCTTTTGACTCACCACCACGAAGACCACAGCGGAGGTGCCTACCTCTTCAAAGAAAGATTTCACGCTACTGTTTTTGCGCCAAAGAAATCCCTCAATGTTCTTGCAAATCCACCAGAAATTCCCCCGTACAGGCAGTTTGTCTGGGGACAACCGAAACCGTTGGATGCTGTTCCACTTGAAAGTACAATGCGATTCAACAATTTAACTTTTACAATTATTGAAACTCTAGGTCACAGCTTTGACCACGTGTCCTTTTTAGTTAGGGACATCATCTTTGTAGGCGATTTAGTGGCGAATTTGGCACCAGTGATAATAATGAAAGAGGAAGACTACATAGACCTGATAGATTCACTCAATAGAATTATGAACTTAGATTTTGAGACGGCATATGGCGGCCATGGGATTTGGGATAAAAATGATATAAAGATCACATTGGACAACATTTTGAGGCTGAAGGAAAAAATTTATGCGCTCTGGCGTAAGGGGTTAAATACTGATCAAATAGTGAAAAAGATTTTTTCAGATGCACCAAAAAAAGTATTTTTAATGGAAGAATTGAGCGAACACGAATGGTCAAGAAAAAACCTTGTCGAGTCTATTCTTGGGATGAGGCATAAGCCTTCTAGCTACGTGAGGCAAGATGAAAGATGCTATGTACGTAACGTAAACTCTAAATTATAAAATGGCGAACTATGTATTGTGATGTTATGGTTAGCATAGATAAAATGGATTTTGGCTGGATTATAGTTAATGGAAGAAAACATAGACATGATATTGTTATTTTTCCAGACGGCACCGTTAAAAGGCGAAAGGGTGGTTTTCTGATGTTTGGCACTCACGCATTCAAGTTGAAAGAGTTTGAAGAACTTTGTAGACATGAAATGGACGCGTTGGTTATTGGCAGAGGCACTGATGATGTTGCAAGAATCACCGAAGATGCAAGAAGATTTATCGAAAACAAACGAATAACCCTGTTTGAATATGCCTCAGAAGAGGCAATTCAAAAGTTCAATGAACTTGTAAAGAATGGAAAAACTGTTGGAGCCATAATTCACGTCACATGTTGAAAAAACGAAAACGTTTTGGAGTTGGCACAATGTCAAAAATAAACATCAACGGCGTAAGCATCAATTATGAAGTCAGTGGGCAAGGGCCAGCTCTGGTTTTGCTTCATGGATGGACAGAAAATCATAATTTCTGGAAGTTTCAGATTCCAGCATTCACAAAAGATTACATGGTTTTAACCATAGACCTTAGAGGTCATGGAGAATCCGACAAGCCGAAAAAGGATACTCTATACAGACGTTTGCAGAAGATGTGTATCACGTCTTAATAGGACTCAAGATTAAAAGGGCAATAATAATTGGGCACTCGATGGGAGGAATGACAGCGTTAGTTTTCTGCCTTACATACCCAGACAATGTGCAAGCCTTAATTCTCGTTAACACGACGGCTGCAGGCCTACACGAAACAGGACTTATGCCCATTAATGAAACCTTAAAGATGATCAGAACATTCAGTTTCGAAAAGGTGGCTGAACGATTTTTTGCCCAAACGTTTTTCGCTCCTGGAACAAGTGAAGACTTGACAAACTGGGCAAAGCCGGAGATTCTGAAGACTCCACAATTTGTTGTAGAAGAATCCTTGAAAGCAATTATCGAGCATGATGTGGCTGAGAAACTTCCTGCAATAAATGTTCCCACGTTAATAATCCATGGTTCTCAAGACCTTGCGATAGATGTTAAAATGGCACAAATAATGAACGATAAAGTTCCAAATTCTAGTCTCAAAATAATTGAAGGTGTTGGGCATCATCCAATGCTAGAAAAACCAGAGGAATTTAACAAGATAGTTTTAGATTTTTTGAGAAAATTGTAAGCCCCTTGTACACGATGTTATTTTTGATTTGGACAGACATTTTCTCAGAGAGATTGAGTGCTGAAATTTTTTCGCATATAAATCTTTCAACAAATGAAATGAATGCTTTTATTGTTATGAATTAACGTGTTTTCCTCGAAACGTATTAAAACCCAAAGTTTTGCTAATTGTGGTAAGTGACCTAAATGGACTCAGAGACTGAGAAAAGTGAACAACTAAGGTGTTTCTTTGAACCCAAAAGTGTGGCGGTCATAGGCGCTTCACGGAATCCTCTCAAGTTTGGGAATTCGCTGCTACAAAACTTGCTTGACCTAAAGTATGAAGGCAAAATCTACCCAGTGAACCCAAATGCAGATGAAGTTCTAGGTTTGCATTCATATCCAAGAGTTGACTTGATAGATGATGATGTTGAATTAGCAATAATAATAGTTCCGGCAAACATGGTTCCAGAAGTAATGAAAGATTGTGCAAAAAAACGCGTCCAGGGAGTGGTTATTTGTTCTTCTGGCTTTCGCGAAACTGGTGAGGCTGGCCAAAAGCTCGAGGCAGAGGTTGTAGCAACCGCCAAAGCTGCTGGGATTCGAGTGATTGGACCAAACACCACTGGGATTTTGAACACTGCAAACAATTTTACAACTTCTTTTGTGCCACTTCCACCCTTGAAAAAAGGCAATGTAGCCTTCATTGCTCAGACTGGATTATTTGCAGCTGCAGCTTTCTGGTGGATAGTTTCGAAACAACCTTTTGGAATAAGCAAGATAGTGGGCCTCGGCAATAAGTGCGACGTGGATGATGCGGAAGTGCTGGAATACTTAGCGAAGGATAAAGACACTCAAGTGATTGCCATTTACATGGAAGGAGTAAGAGACGGCAGAAAACTCTTCAAAGTGTTTAAGAAAGTTGCAAAAGAGAAACCCATAATCGTGCTTAAATCAGGCAGAACTGTCGCAGGCATGAAGGCTTCCATGTCGCATACAGGCTCCTTAGCTGTAAAAGATGAAATTTTTGACGCCGTATGCAAGCAAGCTGGCGTCATACGTGTGAGCGGCGACCTCGAAGAAGTTCTAGACATTACTAAAGCATTTGCCCTGCAACCATTGCCCCATGGAAGAAGAGTTGCAATAATAACTGTCAGTGGGGCAGGCGGCGTCTTGGCTGCTGATGAATGTGCTAAACAAAACTTAGAACTTGCATCTTTGTCCAAAGAAACCCTAGATCGAATAAGAAGCGGCATGCCTTCGTGGGCCGTTGTGCATAATCCTGTGGACATTGAACCTTTATTTGAGGCTTTGGGACCTGAAGAGAGCATAAAAATTTCGTTAGGGGCAGCTTTAAATGATGATAACGTGGACAGCGTATTGGTCTTGTTTGTGGCTGTACCTAGACTTATTCCCTTCTTCAACGTAAAAAATGTGATAAATCACATAATAAAAAATCACATTAGACAAAAACCCATTTTGACGCATCTAATTGGGTTTAAGGAAACAGTCGACTTATGGACAACTGAGCTTGAAGAAGATAACATTCCAGTGTACTCTTCAATTGAGAGATGTGTTGAAGCTCTTGGGCACTTGTGGAAGTATAAGCAAAATCAAACAAAAAGCACAGGATACTGGACAGAAGAAAAGACTTGAAAGACTAGGACTTTTTGCAGTCCAATGCTATATCAACTTCTCTGTGGAATCACAATTTAGCTTTTTTCGATTCCTCGAGATTTTTTGGCAAGCTTATTCAATTCCTTGATGAACCCCTCCAACTTCTCGTTAAACTCATCAGGCTTTTCAAGCATCACCATATGTCCAGCCCTTATAATTTTAAGTTTTGAATTTTGAATATTATCTCTCAAATATTTTGCGTATTTTAAAGGTGTTAGTTTATCCTCTGATCCGCATATGATGAGCGTCGGTACTTTTATTTCATT